>NZ_CAJQQI010000015.1 GCF_905480415.1 uncultured Algibacter sp.
CATTTGTGCCATGATTCTGTTTGCGTGTCTATCAGGATCAACAATTTTCATTTGTTTGAAACGCTCCATTCTAAAATACTTTGCGTTTCTGAGTGATAAATCTAAGATGTGCTTTTTATCCCCTAACTTAGGAACGGTTACTTTTAAGTCTTCCCCCAAATCGACTTTAAAAGGGACATATATTTCTTTGGAATTAGAATTAAAACGCTGCCTTATTTCTGTAATGGCAAGTTGTAATAATTGCAAATCGGTTTCGTCCAATTTCTTTTTTATCTCTAAGGTATGTGAACGAATAATAGAACCATACGACAATTGTAAAAAGTTAACATAGCCATAACTTTCGTCACTCATAATAGAAAACACATCTACATTACTAATCTTAGGGTTTACAATGGTCGATTTTGCTTGATAATTTTCTAGAACTTGAACTTTTTCTTTTATTTTTTGAGCCTCTTCAAACTGCATGTTTTCTGCAAACTGTTTCATTTGTATTTTAAACTGAGACAATGAATCTTTAAAATTCCCTTTTAAAATATCTTTTATAGCTTTGATGTTATCATTGTATTCCGCTTCGGTTTCTAAAGCTTCGCAGGCACCTTTACAATTTCCTAAATGGTATTCCAAACAAACTTTATACTTTCCTGCCTCGACTTTTTCTTCAGATAAATTAAAGTTACAATTCCTTAAACTATACAACCCTTTTATTAAATCTAATAAAATATATACTGTCTTTCCGCTTGTATAAGGCCCAAAATAATCACTGCCATCTTTAAAAACGCGGCGTGTTGAAAACACTCTTGGGAAACGTTCCTTTTTTATACAAATCCACGGGTAAGACTTGTCGTCTTTAAGCAATACATTATAACGAGGTTTATGTTTTTTTATTAAGTTATTTTCTAGTAGTAGCGCATCGGTTTCGGTTTCAACAACAATGTGTTTTATGTTTGCTATTTTTTTAACCAACACTCGGGTTTTACCATTTTCGTGGGTCTTGGTAAAATAGGAACTGACCCTTTTTTTTAAGTTTTTTGCTTTCCCGACATAAATAATAGTCCCTTCTTTATCATAATATTGATAAACTCCAGGCTGATTTGGTAAGGTTTTTAATTGTATCTCTAAATTGGGTACATCCATTATTGTAAAGGTACTTGTTTTAATGTTTTTCTTGCTGAAATTACATACGATTTAACATTTTACAATTTTAAAAGATTTTTATTTCTTGAATCGATTAATTATCTAAATTGCGCCACTTTTTAAAAATATTGAATGGTTTTAAAGGAGTATTAATTATGGTTTAAAAATTTGCCTTGGCGTATGTTCGGGGTTGAACGGCATGTTTGAGCTCGCCGACTTAGGAAGAAGCTAGTAGTAAAAGTCGCCCCTTGGGGTAACCCGCCTGCTGGCAGACAGGCGCCAAATGATAATTTAAAAAATGAGTAAAAAAATTGTAGGACGTGTTGATATTGTTGATTTCCCCAAACTAGGTTTATTCGATATTGACATAAAAATGGATACGGGTGCTTATACTTCCACCATACATTGTTCTAAAATTATTGAAAGAGATAATGCATTGCTTTGTATTTTTAATAGTGACGTGCATAAGAACTTTGGTAAAACTGAAATTATTTTTGATACTTTTTGGCGAACTGATGTGAAAAGCAGCAATGGTTATAAGGAAAATAGATATAAGGTGAAATCTGAAGTTATATTTTTTGGTAAAACGTACAAGATTAACTTAACTTTAAGCACTAGAGACGCTATGAAATTTCCTGTCCTTATTGGCAGGCAATTTTTAAGACAAAAATTTATGGTAGACGTAGATTTGGAACACGTTTCATATAACACTAATTATAAACAGCAACATGAATATAGTAATACTATCTAGAAATGCGAATTTGTATTCCACGGAACGCCTAATCGAAGAAGGTGAAAAAAGAGGACATAAAATGGAAGTGATTGACCCTCTTAAGTGTGATATTATTATTGAAAAAGAGAAGCCTACCATTTATTATAAAGATAGATACTTAGACTATGTGGATGCCATAATACCTAGAATTGGAGCTTCGGTTACGTTTTACGGTTGTGCGGTGGTAAGACAATTTGAAGAAATGGGTGTTTTTACCATCGTTACTTCTGATGCTATTCAACGTTCTAGAGATAAGCTACGCAGTTTACAGCGCTTGAGTAAAGCTGGAATTGGTATGCCTAAAACCGTATTTACAAACTACTCTAGGGATGTCGAAGAGGTTATTGAACATGTTGGTGGAACGCCAGTAATTATTAAACTTTTAGAAGGCACACAAGGTTTAGGTGTTGTTTTGGCAGAAACTAAAAATGCTGCAGAATCGGTTTTAGAGGCATTTAATGGGTTGCAAGCGAGAGTAATTGTTCAAGAATTTATAAAAGAAGCTGGTGGTGCCGATTTACGTGCTTTGGTTGTTGATGGACAAGTGGTAGGTGCTATGAAACGCCAGGGTAAAGAAGGTGAATTTCGTTCTAATTTGCACCGTGGTGGTTCTGCACATATTATAAAACTAAGTCATGATGAATTGAAGTTAGCCATGAATGCTTCACAAGCTTTAATGTTGCCTGTTTGTGGTGTGGATATGTTGCAGTCTACAAGAGGCCCTTTGTTATTAGAAGTAAATTCAACGCCTGGTTTAGAAGGAATTGAAACTGCCACAGGACGCAATATTGCAAAAGCGATTATTGCTTATATAGAAAAAAACAAACACTAAGATGACTCAAGTAAATGATGATGGTTTAACTATTCTAGGGCAATCTATAAGACCTGGAGAAAGCAAAGAAGTTAATTTCGATGTGGCGAATTTGCATACCTCATCGCCAGTAAATGTTCCTGTTATTATCGAGCGCTCTAAAAAACCGGGACCAACGGTTTTATTTACAGCAGGCATACATGGTGATGAAGTTAATGGCGTTGAAATTGTGAGACAGCTTATTGCTAAAGGTATTAATAAACCCAAATGCGGTACTATTATTTGTATGCCTGTTATTAATATTTTTGGATTCATAAATTTAAAACGTGAGTTTCCTGATGGACGAGATTTAAACCGCGTGTTTCCTGGCAGTACTTCGGGTTCTTTAGCTGGCAGAGTGGCTTATAAACTGATGCATGATATTATTCCTCATGTTGATTTAATTATAGATTTTCATACAGGTGGTTCTGGCAGATTTAATGCACCGCAGTTACGTTATTCAAAAGAAAATAAGGAACTAAACGACTTAGCAAAAATATTTGGAGCTCCTTTTGTTTTGTATTCCAAAAATGTATCAAAATCCTTCAGAACGACTTGCTATAAATTAGGAAAACCTTTATTGCTTTTTGAAGGTGGTAAATCATTCCATATAGATGATAATGTTACCAACTCTGGAGTAAACGGGTCGAAACGTATTTTAAAACATTTAGGCATGTTGAAAACCGCTTTTAAGGCGTCTGAGCCTAAAAAAGAGTGTGTTTTTGTTGATGAAAGCAAATGGCAGCGTGCCAAATATTCTGGTATGTTTAAAGCTTCTATAGCCATTGGTTCTTTGGTTAAAAAAGATGCTATTTTAGGAAACATCACCGATCCTTACGGTAAATTTAATTATTTCGTAAAAGCTTCAAACGAAGGTTATATTATCAATGTAAATGAATCGCCAATTGTTTATCAAGGTGACGCTTTGTTTCACATTACTACGGAACTTAAAAAGTAATTTATGACCAAAAAAGAGCTGCGGAAAACATATAAAGCACATCGTAAAGATTTGTCTGAAAATCAAATTGAAGATTTGAGTTTATCCATTTCAAATCAACTTTTAAAGCTACCTATTTGGGCTAATTCTTTTTACCATATTTTTTTAGCGATTGAAGAACAAAAAGAAGTGAATACCGATTATATTTTGAATATTTTATCTGGTAAAGACAAAAATATTCTGATTTCTAAAAGTGATTTTAAAACAGGTAATATGACACATTTTCTTTTAACTGATAGTACCCTAATAAAGAAAAACGACTACAATATCCCTGAACCTATTGCTGGTATTGAGATTTCAAATGATAAAATTGAAGTTGTTTTTGTTCCACTTTTAGCTTTTGATTCACTAGGGAATCGTGTTGGTTATGGAAAAGGGTTTTATGATCGATTTTTAACTAATTGTAAACCTGAAACTGTGAAAATTGGACTTTCTTTTTTTGGTCCTGAAGATGAAATTAGTGATGTTTTTGAGAGTGATATAAGGTTGGATTATTGTGTGACTCCAAATAAAAGTTATGCTTTTTAAATTAAAACTCTAGGTTTTAATTTGGTATTTGATTTCTTAATTATTCGAAAACGCCTTCTTATTAAAAACAATTAGCATAATAAAGCCAGTGCTAATAGCCATATCGGCTATATTAAAAACAGGATCGAAAAAGCTAAATCGTTTTCCCGCAGAAAAAGGAAACCATTCTGGTAAGTCAACTTCAAATAATGGAAAATGAAGCATATCTACAACTTTACCATGGAGTAAGTTATCGTATCCTCCTGCTTCTGGTAGAAAACTAGCCACTTGACTGTAGCTATCATCAAATAGTACTCCATAGAATACTGAATCTATAATATTACCTAGAGCTCCCGCGAATATTAAAGCTATGGCAATAATTAATATTTTAGAACTCTGCTTTTTCGTAGCATCGTATAACCAATAACCTATTCCAAAAATAGCTACAATTCTAAATGAGGTTAATATTACTTTAGCAGTTCTATCTGAAATAAAAGATACAAAATCACTAATTTTTGTGCCCCAAGCCATTCCATCGTTTTCAACAAATATAATTTCAAACCAACTGAAAATATCAACACTTTCTTGTAGTTCAAAATTCATTTTTATATATACTTTACTAATCTGATCGATTAGTAAAATAATTATGATTAAGATTATGGGTTTTTTTAATGACATTCTTGAAAAATAAAAACGTCTCAATAATTTTGAGACGTTTCAAATATATAATTTAATATAAGACTATTGCATGTTTTTAGCTTCAATACTCAATGTAGCATGAGGTACTAATTCTAATCTTTTTTTATTGATGAGTTTTCCTGTAACACGACAAATACCAAAGGTTTTATTTTCAATACGAATAAGTGCGTTTTTTAAATCGCGGATAAATTTTTCTTGACGGATTGCTAATTGAGAATTCGATTCTTTACTCATCACAGCACTACCTTCATCAAAAGCTTTAAATGTTGGAGATGTGTCCTCGGTACCATTATTATGATCGTTCATATAGGCGCTTTTTATAAGCTCTAAATCGTGTTGAGCTTTTTCTATTTTCTCTATTATTAGCACTTTAAAGTCTGCTAAATCTGCATCCGGATACCTTACGCTAGCTTCTCCCATAATTTTAATGTTTTTGTATAGATAGTTTGGTATGTACATCATCGAAATCAATTTCTATGCCATCCTCTAATTTATCTATTATTGCAAGTTCGTTTGTTAATGTTTCTGATTTTATATATGTAATATTGGCATTAATAGCCATTTCTATATGCTCACTTTTTTGAAAAGTAACATCAATTCTATCTGTAACTTCAAAACCTGAATCTTTACGTAAGTTTTGAATTCTATTTATCAGCTCTCTTGCAATGCCTTCTTTTCGTAAATCATCTGTAATGGTTACATCTAATGCTACTGTAATAGCGCCTTCATTTGCAACCAACCAACCTTCAATATCTTGCGAGGTTATTTCTACATCCGTGCGTTCTAAAGTAATAATTTTTCCATTTACTTCGACGTCTAAAATACCATTTTGTTCAATTTCTTTAATGTCGTCAGATGTAAAGTTATTAACTGCTTGAGCTACAGTCTTCATGTCTTTTCCAAATCTCGGCCCAAGTACTTTAAAATTTGGTTTTATCTGTTTTACCAAAATATCAGAAGCATCTTCTAAAACTTGAATTTCTTTAACATTAACCTCTGATTTTATAAGGTCTTCAACCGCTAATATTTCATTTTTTTGAGATTCACTATCTACAGGAATCATTATTTTTTGTAAAGGTTGTCTTACTTTTATTTTTTCTTTGGCTCTTAATGACAACACTAAAGATGATATGGTTTGAGCACTTTCCATCTTGTTCTCGAGAGACTTATCAACATAAGCTTCTTCAAAAACAGGGAAATTTGCTAAATGCACACTCTCAAAAGTCTCTTTTTTGGTTACCTTGTTTAAATCCAGATACAATCTATCCATAAAGAAAGGTGCTATTGGCGCACCCAACTTAGCAATAGTTAACATGCATGTATAAAGCGTTTGGTATGCTGAAATTTTATCTTCTTGGTAATCACCCTTCCAGAAACGTCTTCTACTTAAACGAACAAACCAGTTACTCACATAATCTTGTGTGAAATCTGAAATAGCGCGCGCTGCCTTTGTTGGTTCGTAATCTGCATAAAAAGCATCTACTTTCTTGATTAAAGAGTGCAATTCAGACAAAATCCAACGGTCTATTTCTGGTCTTTCACTTAAAGGGATATCCGCTTCACTATAGTTGAAATTATCTAAATTAGAATATAACTGAAAAAATGAATACGTATTATATAGTGTTCCAAAAAACTTACGCTTTACTTCTTCAATACCATCTAAATCGAATTTTAAATTATCCCAAGGATTTGCGTTTGATATCATGTACCAACGGGTAGCATCAGCACCATAATTCCCTAAAGTTTCAAAGGGGTCTACAGCATTTCCTAGACGCTTAGACATTTTTTGCCCGTTCTTGTCTAACACTAATCCGTTAGATACCACATTTTTATAGGCAACCGAATCAAAAACCATAGTTGCTATGGCATGAAGCGTATAAAACCAACCACGGGTTTGATCAACACCTTCTGCAATAAAATCTGCTGGGTACGTTGTTCCTTTATCAATTAAATATTTATTTTCAAATGGGTAATGCCATTGCGCATAAGGCATGGATCCCGAATCGAACCAAACATCAATTAAATCGCTTTCGCGGAACATTTTTTGACCTGTTGGAGATACTAATACAATCTCGTCAACAATATTTTTATGTAAATCGATTTTCGCGTAGTTATCTTCTGAATTGTTTCCAACTTCAAAGTCTGCAAAAATATCTTCTTTTAAAACTCCAGCTGAAACGGCGCGTTGCATTTCTTCTTTCAATTCTTGAACGGAACCAATACAAATTTCTTCTTTACCATCCTCCGTTCTCCAAATTGGTAATGGAATTCCCCAATATCTTGAACGGGATAAATTCCAATCATTAGCATTTGCTAACCAATTTCCAAAACGTCCTGTTCCAGTAGATTTTGGCTTCCAGTTAATGGTCTCGTTAAGTTGGTACATTCTTTCCTTAACATCGGTTACTTTAATAAACCAAGAATCTAACGGATAGTAAAGAATTGGTTTATCAGTACGCCAGCAATTTGGATAACTGTGTTTATATTTTTCAACCTTAAAGGCTTTGTTTTCAATTTTAAGTTTAATAGCGATTTCTACATCCACAGATTTTTCTGGTGCTTCTCCATCCTCATAATATTCATTCTTTACATATTTACCAGCAAACTCTGTAACTTCTGGTCTAAAACGACCTTGTAAATCTACTAACGGCACCAAATTATCATTCTCATCTTTTACTAAGAGAGGTGGAACTTCTGGTGTAGCTTGTTTTGCAACTAAAGCATCATCTGCTCCAAAAGTTGGCGCTGTATGTACAATTCCTGTTCCATCTTCAGTAGTTACGAAATCTCCTGAAATAACCCTGAAGGCGTTTTCTGGATTATCATTTGGCAACACATAATCTAATAATTGTTCATATTTTATACCTACTAAGTCGCTTCCCTTACATTCCGTTGCGATTAAAAATGGAATTTTTTTGTCTTCTTTTGAAAAACTACTGAGTTCAGAAATAGTCTCTGTTTGTTGATATTTTCCGCTAAATTGTTTTCCAACCAAATTTTTAGCAAGAATGACATGAACGGGATCAAAAGTGTACTGATTATAGGTGGCAACCACAACATAATCAATTTTAGCACCTACGGTTAGTGCCGTGTTACTTGGCAAGGTCCATGGTGTCGTTGTCCAAGCTATAAAATGTAAATGATCAAACCTTTTTAAGAATTCTGGCAACGTATGCTCTGTTGCTTTAAACTGAGCAACGATAGTTGTATCTGTAACATCTTGATACGTTCCTGGTTGATTTAACTCATGTGAGCTTAAACCTGTTCCCGCTTTAGGTGAATATGGCTGAATCGTATAGCCTTTATACATCAAGCTTTTATTATAAATCTGCTTTAAAAGCCACCAAACAGATTCCATGTATTTCGGCTCATAGGTAATATATGGATCATCCATATCTACCCAATAACCCATTTTTTGAGTCAGATCATTCCAAACATCCGTATAGCGCATTACTGCTTTTCTACAGGCAGCATTATAATCTTCAACAGATATCGTTTTACCAATATCTTCTTTAGTGATTCCTAATTCTTTTTCTACACCTAATTCAATAGGTAATCCGTGAGTATCCCAACCTGCTTTACGCTTAACTTGATACCCTTTCATGGTTTTATACCTCGGAAAAATATCTTTAATAGCACGCGCTAAAACGTGATGTACTCCAGGAAGTCCGTTTGCAGAAGGCGGGCCTTCATAAAACACATATGATTCTTTGCCTTCTCTAGTAGATACACTTTTTTCAAAAATGTTGTTTTCTTGCCAATGGTTTAGAATGTCTTCTGCTACTTTTGGTAAGTCAAGTCCTTTATATTCAGGAAATTTCGTGCTCATTTACTGGTGTATCTATTAAGTTCGCGAATTTAAGAATTTATCCTTAAATGATTAATTATTCTCAATAAAAAAAGCCAAAACGTTTGTTTTGGCTTTTTTTCAACTAACTAAATGATTTTAATACTAATTGACAACTATTTTTTTGGTTAATACTTCATGAGTATCTGTTCTAAAATAAGCCACATAGGCACCACTTGATAAATTAGATATACTCAGTCCGTTTCTTAACTCCTCTTGCGATACATTATTAAATTCTAAAGCCGTTTGCCCTAACATATTTACAAGGGCTATTCGCCTTACTGATGCGTTTAGTTTCTTTGCATATAATTTTTGCTCCGTCCTTTGATAGTAAACAAAATTTTCTGAAGTTTGAGATTCTTCTACATTTAACGTTTGTGCCTCACTTTGAAACACAATCTCAAACCGTTCATTAAATATTCCTGGATTTGAAGAAAACTGATATGCAGTATCTTGGGTTAAATCAAAATAGGTGCCTGTTAAATTATCTCTTAAATATATAGCTTGAGATGTATCTATGTTTTCCATTTCTGTAATCTTTATTTCAAAGCTATTATCTCCGGATGATTTAAAATTTAACGGCACTACTTTATCATCTGAAATGTCTCCATAGGCTTGAATATTCATGTTCTTACCATCTAAGTTTAGACATAAATCATTGTTATTTATTTCTGGATTTTCTGCATCGTAACCATAATCAAAGGCATCTGTTGTAAGTTCACTAAACCCTAATAGTAATTCTCTTCTTGTTTCAGGGCCTGTAACCGAATTAAATTCTAAACGGAATTTTTTGAACGGATTAGCGTCTTTACTTTCTGAAGTACTCTTATTTTTTGTTCCTGCACTTTTCATAAATACGGAACCATTGTTTCCGGTACCGTCTGCATCTACTTCTTTAATAAAAATACGTTGTGAATTGTTAAATTCAATAGTGCCATCAGCTATAATCTCTGTAATAAAACCTTGTCCTATTGGTAAGTACCTTGATGGAGTTTTAGTTCCTTCTTCAGAACCATTATAACCATAAAAACCAACAAATTGACAAGCTCTAATGGATCCCGTTTTGTTCACCTGGGCATAGCCGCCATTATATTCATTAAGATAATGTGAGTCACCACTCCATTGTTGCCACAATTGTAGTGTACCATTAATAACCCCAACGTTGTCATCAATAAACTTATGAACATCTAAAGCTGATGGATAGGGATTTCCTAACAAATATTTTGTTGCAGAAACTGAAGGTTCAGATCCAGGGCCTCCAATATCGGTCACGTTTATTAAAATAGTCCCATTGTTTGGTTTGCCTTGAAAAATATATTGCTGTTCGGGATCTACAACTCCTGTACCTTTTTGAGTGTACCCAACGCCTGGTTTTAAAGCCGTAGAAGTGCTTAATTGTGCCCAATCCCAATACGTTAATCCATTTATAAAGGTATATAACCAATACGTACTTATACTGCCACTCCCAGTATAACCTGAAATAAATGAACAAGTTAATCCTGAATTATCTCTAATCATTCCTAAATTAAAAGGCGTGTTATTGGCGTTATTTGTTAGTGGATCATTATTATCTATTAAACTAGTTGCTCCAGTTGCTCCTACTGGCGATGACCAATAGTTATACCTGTAAGGGTTAGACTCGCCTTCCTGTCTTCTTAAAATTTTACCATCTGCTGAAGTTACTAGATCACTATTTACGGTTTGTATTAGTTGAGAGTCATCTTCTAAATCTAAAGTCCCGTTCAGTTCCATATACCAACTGTTTTCTACTAGATTATCACTATGAACTCTTAAAGTCGTGTTTGAATCTATTATTAAGCCTAATGTTTTTAAAGAATGACATGCTACAACATCACTAGAAATTTTTACAATACCCCAATCTTTATTTGTTGCAGTATTTTCAATATCCCAGACATCACCATGCAACCAAGTTGATTGTGATGACCATGAACCCGCATTTGATGCTAAATAAGGCATAGGAGCCGTCTGATCTTGAATCGTAGAAATATAATTTATATATAACTCCTTATCATAACTTGAGTAATCTGATGTTCTACCCATAACAATGTTCGTCATTGGGTAATATGCTATTAAATTAGCCCATGGAACCTTATTACCAGTCCCAATATCTGTAATGTCCTTTGCAACAATAGTTCCTTTTACATTTCCTGAATTATGTTCTATTTCTTGATAAACAAGTTGTTCAATTTGACTATTTGTTAAAACGATATCAAAGACTCTAACTTCATCAATATCACCTTTAAAATATAAATGATTGGCAACATCATCCGTAGACAATCTACCTATTTCAAAATCACCATTAGCATCTTCAGTGTTTTCAATTAAAGCTCCTGTACTTCCTACATTTGCAGAGGCCATAAAAGCGCCATCTATAAATAATGACAGAACTCCTGTTGCACTAGTATAAGTTCCTGTAACATGATGCCATTCGTCAAAATTAATGGTACCACAATTTATTGATACTTCTGAATTTCCTGCTGTTCGTATTGTGAATTTAGGCTTATTTCCGTTTTCTAACCATAATTTACATCCTGTATCTTCTCCTGCAATTACCATATTTGTGGAATTACCTGAATCTGTTTTCACCCAAGCCATAACGGTTACATTTCCTAAACCATTTATAAAGGATGCTCTGGATAAATAATCATCTACACCATCAAAATCTATTGAAGCTATTGGAGGTGGATTACCATCAAACATATCTCTGTAATCTAAATCACCGCCTAATGTTAAATCAAAATCTGCATCTGGTAAAATTGATAAATCGGTAGGGTCTTCAATATCTTCATTGACATCAAAAAACGTATCCATTACACCATTTGTTTCAAAGGCATTGCCTAATCCATCTTCATCAACATCTGCAGATGTATATGTATCAGCCATTCCATTCTCTTGAATATCTAAATATCCATCGTTATCGGAATCACTATCTAAATAATCTTTTAATTTATCGCCATCAGTATCTTCTAAGTCACTTAAATCAGTTCCACCCATAGCGGACTCGTAGACATCATCTAAACCATTACTATTGTCATCTTTTATACTGCCACCTGTTGCATTACTTGGCGGAATATACCCTAAAGTAGTTTGCGCTTCAACGTTATCTGGTATTCCATCATTATCCGAGTCAATATCGACTGTATCTAACGATCCATCATCATCAAAATCACAAACTGAGCTCACTCCAAAAGCAGTTAGCCTTAAACCTGTATTCGTATAAGTTCCAGTAGCTCCAAATAATAAATCTACATGTGAAAACTGATCAAACTCCATAGATAAGTAAAAATCAGGATCATCACCTTGAATTCCTCCATCGTCAGGTTCGTCTACCCAAGTTGTTGTAGAACCCGCAATTGTTGGGTCTAATCTATAATTAGTATATGCCGGTACAACTCCATTAAGAAAACCTGCTTGTTCTAAATTAGTTGTAGCACTCAAATAAGGCGTCATTGAAGATGTTACTGTTGATGCATTGAATCCAGCAATTTCAGTATAGTCATTCCCAGAAGACGTGTCAATATCTCTAGATTCTAATATCAATCCGTATAAAGTTGCAGGTATACCTATCGGGTTTGCTGGAGTAGCAGTACCTGCATGAACTAAATCGAACGAATAGGTAAAATATTCATTTTGACTAGCATCAAAAGAATCCACTTTTATACCTTCCAAATTATAAGTACTTGAACTTATACTACAATTGATTACAAAATCTCCTTGTTTTGAAGTGATTGTTACTACTAAATCATAATACTGATTTTGAAATAACAATGCATTAGAGAAAATAACTTTTTCTCCAATTTTTACATCTGCTAAATCCTGGGCAGTAAGAAGAGATGGATCTCCAAACTGAATGGCTGAAGAGCACTCATAAGTATCAATTATCCCATCATTATCATCATCTAAATCTACAGAGTCTACGATCCCATCACCGTCTGAGTCTTGTGCATAGGAGGTATTAGTAAAAAGAAATCCGATTAAAATAAGTACTTTAAAAAGTATAATTTTTTTCATAGGTTTGGTTTTAATAGAGCCAAAAAGCTATTAAACTTATACTATAAAACGGTATTTATAATTCAATGGATTGCAAAAACTCGAGGGAAGCTTATTAAACTAAAAATCATATATAACTACGATTAACATCAGAATAACGATACAATAATAAAATAAAATCTCGACAAAAAGCAGTTAAAATCAGTTAAAATGATATTTTATTACGATTAAGTGCGTTTTGTCGATAAATAGAAATGAATTTATAAATGTAAAAATTGAAATAAATTCTTATCACTATTATTATACAAGCTCCGCAACCAAATCTTCAATTTTAGAAATCAATTTAATTTGAATGGCGGTATTCTTTAAAGAGATTTTATTGTACTTAGATACAAAAATACTTGAAAACCCTAATTTTTCAGCTTCTAGAATACGCTGCTCTACGCGCTGTACAGGTCGAATTTCACCAGACAAACCAACCTCTGCAGCAAAGCAAAAATCTTTTTGTAGTGCTACATCTTCATTTGATGATAAAATAGAAGCTACTACTGCTAAATCTATAGCTGGATCATCTACTGTAATACCGCCAGTAATATTTAAAAATACATCTTTTGCGCCTAAACGGAAACCTGCACGCTTTTCTAAAACAGCTAATAACATATTTAAACGTTTTGCATTAAAACCCGTAGCACTGCGCTGTGGTGTGCCGTAAACCGCAGTACTTACCAGAGCTTGCACTTCAATCATTAATGGGCGTACCCCTTCTAAAGTAGCAGCAATAGCATTACCCGATAAATCTTCGTCTTTTTTAGATATTAATAGTTCTGATGGATTAGAAACTTCTCTTAAACCTGAACCTTGCATTTCGTAAATACCTAATTCGTTTGTAGAACCGAATCGGTTTTTGTGTGCTCTTAAAATTCGAAATACATGATTTCGGTCACCTTCAAATTGTAAAACGGTATCCACCATATGTTCCAAAATTTTTGGCCCTGCAATATTTCCATCTTTGGTAATATGCCCAATCAGTAAAACAGGTGTTGCCGTTTCTTTAGCAAATTTGATAAGTTCTGTGGTACATTCTTTTATTTGCGAAATACTTCCAGAAGACGACTCAATATAATCGCTATGTAAGGTTTGAATAGAATCTATAATAACAATATCGGGCTCTAAAGCTTCAATTTGCTTAAAGATATTTTGAGTTTTGGTTTCCGTTAAAATATAACAGTTGCTATTTTCTGGATTGATACGTTCAGCACGCATTTTTATTTGTTTTTGGCTTTCCTCACCAGAAACATAAAGTGTTTTATACGGTAAGTTTAATGAGATTTGAAGTAACAAAGTACTCTTGCCAATTCCAGGCTCACCTCCTAATAGAATTAAAGACCCTGGCACAATACCACCACCTAAAACACGATTAAATTCGCCATCAAAAGTATTTAATCGTGGTTCTTTTGAGGCATCAATCTCATTTATTCGTAATGGAATAGACGCTTTTTTTGCAGTTGATGTTGGTGATTTCCAATCACTTTTTTCAGGTTTTTGAATAACCTCTTCAACAATAGTATTCCATTCTTTACAAGCATTACACTGCCCTTGCCATTTAGCATATTGTGATCCGCAGTTCTGACAAAAAAAAGTAGTTTTTATTTTAGCCATTATTAATATCCAAAATCTTCTTTAATTAAATCTGCCCTTTCTAACATCAAATCTTTTGTAAGTCCTGCAATTTCTTCTAAAGTATAGGCCGATTGGTAGGTACGCATCGCTTTTTTAGGCTCTCCTGTTTCTTCATAAAAGCGGGCGATATAATAAGTTCCCAGTATGGTTTCAGGATAAGCTTTTCTAGCCATTTTACCTAATTCTTCATAATACTCATACCATTCGTTTTTTTCTATTGCAGCAGATGTCGCTTTAAAATCGTTGATTAATACTTTCTTTTCAACACCAAATAAATCAGAGATAGCTTCATATTTTTCTTGAAGATAAAGCACTGGTGATATTTCTAATTCAAGGATTACATCTTTATATTCCTTTTTTGAAATAGGTTGAAATACTTGAAAAATACTTTCTATTGCACTTGGTATAGCATGAGTAGGCACCGAATAATGCGAGGGCCCATCAAAACTATCGAAATTGTAGACTACATTTTTATTATCTATAGCATTAATATCTGTATTTAAAGCTTCCGTCATGCGCTTTATAGATTTAACATCATTATTGGTATTGGCCAAATAGTAAAATATTTTTGATTGAATTTTACTCAAAACTTCTGGCAGATAATCAATCATATTAGGAGCCAATTCGGGACTAATTGAAATATAAGCCTGAAATAAAGGTTGCGGCTTTAATACATAATAGTTTATAAAATTGGCCGTTTCCCCATGCCCTACAGCGACTCTGAAATTACCGGCCCTGTATGTGTTTTCTATATAAGGCACCAACTCCATTCCAATAAACTCAAAAAAAGCTGCACCTGTTTCAATCGGTAATGAATTTTGTTCAGAATACATACAATCATCAAACCGTTTATCCAACTGATTTATACCAACAACAATAGATTCTGGCATATCTTCCCAATAGGAATGGTAATCCACATTTCCTGCTACAGCTTCAAACATATAATCACCATCTAAAACTATAAATATTGGATATGTTTTATCAGAATCAGCATTATAACCTCTTGGTAATTGAATTTTAATTTGGCGTTCTTCCCCTAATTTCGAAGATTGAATGGTTTCGTATTTAACTTGTGCTATTGACGTATTAAAGGCTAAAAAAAGTAATAAAAAGAAAACAATAGTCTTTTTCATTTTAGAATAATTTGAAATTTATTAGTGGCAAGGTAAGAAATTAAGGCAGAGATTAAAAGCAAAGTTTTTCTGAGTTTTAAGCGCTCTTCGAAGCCTTGTATCTATTATAAATAGGTAAATAAATTAAAGAAAGTCCACCAAAAACAATAATCATAAGTGTTTGTGATGCCCACATAATCCATCCGAAAGCAATGCTTGGTTCTTCTGGGATTCCAAAAATTGAAAACGCCGCATATATAGCCAAAGGATAAGAACCAATACCACCGTTTGTAGCCGCGATACTAAAACTTGCCGAAATAAATCCTATGAGAATAGCACCAACAGAAATCTCATTTAATTCAACGATAGAGAATGAAGTTATATAAAACATAAGTACATACATCCCCCAAATGAACAGGGTATGAACGATATAAGCCCATTTCTTTTTCATTTTAAAGATGCTTAGTGCACCTTCTATTAATCCGCCTACAAATGTTCTTATTTTTAATGCGATTTTAGATTTACTTTTTCTTATAAATCGTAAAAAAAGAAGAATCATTATAACACCTGCGCTAAGAACAATTATAATTTTTATAGGATCGAATTTTTCAATTAAAAACCCATATATAAAATCAAATTGAAGAAAAAGAGTAATCCCAATAATGCCCAACATCACAATTAAGTCGGCAATACGTTCTGCTACAATAGTACCAAATGCTTTTTCAAACGGTACATCTTCATAATTTGTAAGAATTGAGGCTCGTGCAACTTCGCCAGCACGTGGAATTGTATAATTTATCAAATAGGTAGCAAAAACAGCCATTACACTATTGCCAAACTTCACTTTATAACCCATTGGCTCTAATTGAAACAACCAACGATATGCTCTTGACAAATGGCTTAACAAGCCTAAAAACATACCTAAAAGTATCCAAGTATAATCAGCTTTTTTTACATAAACCATTAATTCTTCAATAGATACTTTGGAGAGTGAATACCAGACCAAAAAAACTCCCAATAATAATGGGAGCGTAATTTTTAATATATGTTTTGTCTTTTTATTCAAAAGGTTATTTTAGTAAATTGGTTGCTTCATCTGGAAAAACTAATGATGGTTTAAACACCTTAGCCTCTTCGATATCCATAAAAGCATAGGTAATAAGAATTAAGGTGTCACCTACTGATACTTTTCTGGCAGCAGCGCCGTTAAGTGTAATTTCCCCCGTATTTCGTGGCCCAGGGATACAATAAGTTTCTAAACGCTCTCCATTATCATTATTTACAATTTGAACTTTTTCTCCTTGAATAATATTGGCAGCATCCATTAAATCCTCATCAATAGTTATACTACCAATGTAATTGAGTTCTGCACCTGTGCATTTAACTCTATGAATCTTAGATTTTACTACTTGAATTTGCATGTGGCAAAGATAATTAATTTAAAGCGATATTATCAATAAGTCTAATATCGTCTGCATATACGGCAATAAATGCCCGATAGGCTTTTTTGTTTAATTTTCGTTTAATTGGCTTTAAGGTTTTAGCATCTGCAATAATAAAATATTCTAATTCTAACAAATCATGTTTCGCAAACTGTTTTTCAACCCACTCCATAACTTTAGTAGCACTTTTTGTGCCAAATTTTTCTTTGGCAGTTATTAACGTTTTATAAATAAACGGAGCTACTGCTTTATATTCGGGTTTTAATCTTGTATTACGCGAACTCATAGCCAATCCATTAGCTTCACGATGAATTTTACATCCAATAATTTTTACTGGAATTTCATATTTTTCGACTAATTTTTTTATGATTGCTAATTGCTGAAAATCTTTCTCTCCAAAATAACCGTTATGTGGTTTTACAATGTCAAAAAAACGTTTTACAATTGTTCCAACACCATCAAAATGACCATGCCTAAATTTACCTTCCATTTCAAACTCCAAGCCATCAAAATCGAATTCCTGAGACACTGTGTTTCCTCCATAAATATCATCAACAGAGGGTGAGTATACCAAAATATCGGTTTTACTTACAGTTTCTAGCAATGCTACATCACGATCTAAAGTTCTAGGGTATTTTACTAAGTCCTCGTCATTGTCAAACTGCGTTGGGTTTACAAAAATACTAACCACTACTTTATCATTATCAGCTAAAGCTTTTTTAACTAATTGCAAATGCCCTTCATGCAATGCGCCCATAGTGGGCACTATACCAATAGTTCGATTTTTAGATTTCAAAGCATCAATAACCGAAGTGATTTGTTGTTTTTCTAAGTAAATTTCCACTTTTTTAATAAAAAATTAACGCGTGCAAACTTAAGATTTTACAAGCAATTAGCATAAAATTTTGTACTTTTGCGTGTTTTTTATTTTGAATTTTAGAAAAGTAGAACCTTTAAAAAGTTAGGTTTATGAAAATTCTATTAAAAAAATAGAATCAATAATTACTATTTAGTAGTGTTTAAGTCAACAAAAACAAACATATGAAAGATAAGAGGATATTATACGTATCATCTGAAGTCGTGCCTTATTTACCTGAAACCGAAATTTCTTCTATGTCGTTTGAAGCACCAAGATTGGTGAATCAACAAGGCGGACAAATAAGAATCTTTATGCCTCGATACGGCAATATAAATGAAAGAAGGCATCAATTACACGAAGTTATAAGATTATCTGGTATCAATTTAGTGATAAACGATTTAGATATGCCTCTTATTATTAAAGTGGCTTCAATACCTAAAGAGCGTATTCAAGTTTATTTTATTGATAATGATGAATACTTTAAAAGAAAGGCCACATTAACAGATGAAGACGGCAAATTATTTTCCGATAATGACGAACGCGCTATTTTCTTTGCTAAAGGTGTTATTGAAACTGTAAAAAAATTAAACTGGGCTCCAGATATTATTCATGTTCATGGATGGTTAGCATCATTATTACCTCTTTATTTGAAAGAGTATTATAAAGATGAACCCTTGTTTAATGAGAGCAAAATAGTCACTTCAATTTACAATCAAAGTTTTGAGGGTGAATTAAATAAAGACATGGTTAACAAAATTAAATTTGACAATATTGAGGATGATGCCATTAAAACACTTGAAGAACCATCTTTTAACAATTTAATGAAAGTTGCCATTGATTATTCAGACGCATTAATTATCGGGTCCGAAAACATTCCAGACGATTTAAACTCTTACTTAAAATTATCAGAAAAACCTGTTTTAGAATACAAAAGTAAAGATGAATTTGGTGAAGCTTACACAACATTTTTTAACGAAACTGTTTTAAGTTAATCTATTTAAATTCATTAAAAATTAATATGAAAAAGACATTTAAAGTCCTTAAATTCTCTACTGTTTTCTTTTTGCTTTTAACATTTTTTATTGCTTGCGATAAAGAGTTTAGTATTATCGAAAGTGATGTTCTCGGAAATAAAAATGCAAATTTTTATACAGATTCTCTGGTTCTACCAATATCAGCATACAATAAAAAATTAGAGGCTCTACAAATTAATAGTTTACCATCCAACTTGCTTGGTGTTTTTAATGATCCAGAATATGGAAAAACAACAGCGAGTATAGTTACTCAGCTAACACCTTCTTCTTTTGATGAAGATTTCGACCTAAATCCAGAAATAGATTCTGTTGTAATAAACATTCCATACTTTAGTAACGTAACTGGTATTGACCCTAGTAATAGTGAAGCATCTACTTATTCATTAGATTCAATTTACGGTAATGCCAATGCTCCAATAACCTTAACAATTTATCAGAATGATTATTTTTTAAGAGACTTTGATCCTTCGGGAGAAATAAATAGCATTCAAAACTATTTTTCTAAGGCTGAGGAACTTGTAGATCCTTCTCATAACTACATTTTGAACGGTTCTCAAACCATTGATTTTGATAATCATTTAGGTGAAATGATTTATAAAAATGACGATTTTAAAACTAATGCCGAGGCTATTGAGTTATGGAATGAAAGCGATACCGAAGTGACTAAAACATTTGTTGCTCCAGCACTAAGGATTAGTTTTGAGAGTGATGTTGAAGAAGACGAGGATGCCATAGCCTTTTGGAAAGAAACTATTATTGATAAAATAGGTGACCCTGTGTTAAGTAATGCAAATAACTTTAGGAACTACTTTAGAGGTTTGTATTTTAAAGCCGAAGCCAATAGTAGCGATGGTAATATGGTTTTAATGAACCTAGGCTCTGCTGATGCTAATGTGACAATTTATTACTCCAAAGGCGAAGCTAATACAAGAACTCAAGACACTTATGTTTTAAATTTTAATGGAAATAGACTTAACACGTTTATTAATGAATTCAATGTTACATTAGGAGATGGTGACAAAGACAATGGTGATGAAACATTATATTTGAAAGGATTAGAAGGCTCGATGGCGGTAGTAGATTTGTTTCCAACTGATGAGGCTTTAGAGAATTTTAAAAATGATTTTAGACAAACTGGTAATAATGGTGAATTCATTAAAGACAATAGAACAGGTAGTTTCCTATTAAAAAAACTTATAAACGAAGCGCATTTGGTTATTTATGAAGATGATAATGTACTCTCTACTGAGGACGATAACGGTGATCTATACCATAAATACGATCGTATTTATGCTTATGACATTAAAAACAATATCACAACTATTGATTATCAAATAGATCCTATTGAAAGTAACGAAGCACTAAGTTCTAAACTTTTTAGTCTTGGACAAAGGGAAGAAAGTACTGGTAAATACAAAATACGTATTACAGAGCACCTAAATAACATTATACAAAATGATTCTACCAACTATCAAATTGGGCTAGTATTATCTAATAATGTAAATGTAACCTCAAGCTCAAGAATTTTAAATAGTACTGATGATGTAACCGCTGTTCCTACAGCATCTATAATCTCTCCTAGAGGGACTATTCTGAATGGAAGCAATGCTATGGATGACAATAAAAAGTTAAAATTAAAAGTATTTTTTACAGAACTTAAAGAAAACTAATTGTTTAACTAATAAAATGGTATCAATATATAAATGGATTTCATCGTATAAATGAACTCTTTCGTATAATAATTTTCTTTCATTAGTGTTTATTTTACATATTTGCTTTCTAAATTAAAATAACCCCAAATTAAATTTAAAAAATATGTGTGGAATTGTTGGATATATAGGACCAAGAGATGCATACCCAATTGTTATTGAAGGTCTTAAGCGACTAGAATATAGAGGATATGATAGTGCTGGAATTGCTTTATTTGATGGAACGGACCTCAAAGTATCGAAAACCAAAGGAAAAGTAGCCGATTTAGAAGAACGTTCAGGAAAAGAAATTACTAAAAATGGAAATGTAGGTATTGGCCATACGCGTTGGGCAACCCACGGTGTTCCAAATGATGTAAACTCGCATCCTCACCTTTCAAACTCTGGTGAATTAGTTATTATACATAATGGTATTATAGAAAATTATGATTCTCTTAAACAAGAACTTATTTCTAGAGGTTATACGTTTAAATCTGACACTGACACTGAAGTTTTAATTAACTTAATTGAAGATGTAAAAAAACAAGAAAACGTAAAGCTTGGTAAAGCCGTTCAAATAGCCTTAAATCAAGTTATAGGAGCCTACGCTATTGCTGTTTTTGACAAAACTAAGCCAGAAGAAGTTGTTGTAGCCCGTTTAGGAAGTCCTTTAGCAATTGGTATTGGCGAAAACGAAGACGAATTTTTTATAGCTAGTGATGCTTCCCCTTTTCTAGAATATACTAAGGATGCAGTGTATCTAGAAGATGAAGAGATGGCTGTAATTAGATTCCATAAAGGTATAAAGGTTAGAAAAATTAAAGACGATTCTTTAGTAGACACATATGTTCAAAAACTTCAAATTAATTTAGAACAAATTGAAAAAGGAGGTTATGATCATTTCATGCTAAAAGAAATTCATGAGCAACCTAAAGCCATCACGGATACCTATAGAGGTAGATTACTGGCCAATGAAGGTATTATAAAAATGGTTGGCATTGAAGATAACATGAAAAAGTTCCTTAATGCCAATCGTATTATCATTGTAGCTTGCGGAACATCGTGGCACGGTGGATTAGTAGCAGAATATATATTTGAAAATTTAGCAAGAGTCCCTGTAGAGGTTGAATATGCATCAGAGTTTAGATATCGAAATCCTGTTATTACAGAAGACGATGTCGTGATTGCTATTTCTCAATCTGGAGAAACAGCCGACACATTAGCAGCTATTAAACTTGCTAAATCAAAAGGTGCTTTTGTATTTGGCGTTTGTAATGTAGTAGGGTCTTCCATTGCTAGAGAATCTGATGCCGGCGCATATACGCATGCTGGACCAGAAATTGGTGTCGCTTCCACAAAAGCTTTTACAACACAAATCACCGTCTTAACTCTTATCGCTTTGAGACTAGCTAGAGCAAAAGGTACTATTAGTAGTTCTGATTTCCGTCAACATCTTTTAGAGCTAGAAATGATTCCTGGAAAAGTAGAGAAAGCATTAAAGTCAGATGCAAATATTAAAACCATTGCTAATGTTTATAAAGACGTTAGTAATTTTTTATACTTAGGAAGAGGTTATAATTTTCCTGTAGCCCTTGAAGGTGCACTTAAATTAAAAGAGATTTCATACATACACGCAGAAGGCTATCCAGCTGCAGAAATGAAACATGGGCCAATCGCATTAATTGATGAAAACATGCCTATTGTAGTTATTGCTACAAAAAAAGGGCATTATGAAAAAGTAGTTAGTAATATTCAAGAAATTAAATCTAGGAAAGGAAAAATTATTGGTATCGTTACAGAAGGTGATGTTCAAGTTAGAGACCTTGCTGACCATGTTATTGAAGTTCCAGAAACTTTAGAGTTACTTTCTCCGCTTCTTACAACCATTCCATTACAATTATTATCATACCATATAGCCGTTATGTTAGATAAAAATGTTGATCAACCAAGAAACCTTGCAAAATCTGTTACCGTAGAGTAAAAAAGTAACTGCAATATACAATTTCAAAATTGCCATGTTTTAATTTTAACATGGCAATTCTTATATAACACACGTATTTTTAACTATTTAATAATAAAAACTAAGGTTTTTTATTAAAATAAACTATGCGTGCATAATTTTTTATACATTTATCAACTAGCATAATATCATTTTATATGTTATCTTGTTTAACTAACTAAAACTATAATTACTAAATGAAAACAATTTTCCCCTATTTAATGCTTTTGTTTTGTGGCTTAGCATTCTCACAAACAACAATTACTGGTTCAGTCGTCGATGACAATAGTCAGCCCATTCCCGGTGCTAATATTATTATTGTTGGAACATCAACTGGAACAGTGACAGATTTTGATGGCAATTTTTCTTTGACAACAAATTTAAACCCCCCATTTAAACTACAAGGAAGTAGTGTTGGTTTTGAAACTGTTATTTTAGAAGTTGCAGTAGCTAGATCAAACGATCAGATAATTAATTTTACTCTGAATGAAGGCACCTCGCTTGACGAAGTGGTTATTTCTGCATCAAGAACACCAGAACGTATTTTTGAATCGCCTGTAACTGTTGAACGTTTCGGACTTAAAGAAATAAAAAATACAGCATCAGCCGATTTTTACGGTGGTCTAGAAAACCTAAAAGGCGTTGATATCAACACCAATAGTTTAACATTTAAATCTGTTAATACTAGGGGTTTTGCCACATTTGCTAACAATCGTTTTATGCAGTTGGTTGATGGCATGGACAATTCTACGCCAGCACTAAACTTTCCAATTGGAAACTTAGTTGGTATGACAGAAACAGATGTACTAAGTGTTGAATTACTTCCCGGAGCTTCCTCTGCATTATATGGAGCCAATGCCTTTAATGGTATTTTATTTATGAGAAGTAAAAACCCTTTCGATCATGCTGGTATAAGTGCTTCAGTTAAAAGAGGAATTACGTCTCAGGAAGCTGCAGGAAACAATGCGTACACAGATGTTAGCTTTAGAGCTGCTTATAAGTTTAATGATAAATTTGCGGCTAAAATAAACTTTGGATTTTTAAAAGGTACCGATTGGGCAGCTAATAATGAAACCGATAGAAATTCTAACGGAGGAACACGTGAGTCCAATATAAATTATAATGGAGTTAACATTTATGGTGATTTAGTTTCTACAAATATTAAAGGAGTGGCAGTAACTCTTGAAGGTCTAGGTATTTTACCTTCAGGTGCAAATGCATTGGTTCCTTCTGTAAATGTTAGTAGAACAGGATATGCTGAAGAAGATTTAACCAATTATAACGCTGAGAGTATAAAATCTGATTGGGGCTTATATTACAGACCTTGGGAAAATGATTTCGAAATATCTTATGTTGGAAAAGTAGGAACAGGATCTACAATATATCAAGGTAGTAACCGCTATAATATTAATAATTTTTTCCAAGAGCAACACAAATTAGAAATCAAGAATGATAATTTCTTTTTAAGAGGTTACATGGTTGGTGATAAGGCCGGAGACTCTTATGATATGGTATTTACCGGTGTAAATATCAATAGAGCCTGGAAAGATGATAATACTTGGTTTGGTGAATATGTTGGAAATTATGTGGCAGCTACTTTAGGAGGAGCTACAAATGAAGAAGCTCATGCTGTAGGACGAGGAGTTGCTGAAAGCGGAAGATTTTTACCTGGAACTCCAGAATTTGAAGCTGCATTTAATAAAAGTATTAACGATCCTGATTTATTAACTGGTTCTAAATTTCAAGATGCTTCTAAATATTATCATGCAGATACAAATTACAACTTTAGCCATCTAGTTGATTTCGCAGATATTCAAGTAGGAGGGTCTTATAGACAGTATAAATTAAATTCTTTTGGAACAATTTATACAGATGCTGACAGTCCAATCGATTATTCTGAATATGGTATTTATACACAAATTCAGAAAAATATTGAATTAAATGATGACTTAGAATTAAAACTTACTGGTTCTGTTCGTTATGACAAATCTGAATTTTTTGATGGTTTTTTATCACCAAGAATTTCGGCTGGTTTAACGGTGAACAGAAATCATAATATTAGAGCATCAGTACAAACAGGGTTTAGAAACCCTACCACTCAAGATTTATTTATTGGGTTAGATGCTGGACCTTATGTTTTAGTAGGGTCTGCACCAGATAATTTAGATCGTTATTCAAGATCATACGATATTAGTGGTACTGGTCAATTATTAGGACAGCCAGCTTCTGTTACGCAAACAGGTGGTGCTGGGTATACAAATTCATATACATTAAGTTCTGCTCGTGCACTGGGAGCAACAGGGAATCCTGCGGTCTTAGAAGTTGCAAACCCTGATGTAGTAAAACCAGAACAAGTTACTTCTGCGGAAGTTGGTTATAGAGGTAAGTACAGCAATTTAATTGTTGATTTTAGTGCTTACTATAATAGCTATGAAGATTTCATTTCTCAAGCAACTGTTGTTTCACCTTTATACGGAACCGCTGGAGATAATGGCCTTTCTATTGCTGCATTAGCAAATGGAGATACGCAAGCTTATAACATTTACACAAATTCTTTAGCAAAGGTTAATTCTTATGGAGCATCTATTGGTTTATCAACTAAAGTGTTTGGTGATTTTGACTTAAGCGGAAGTTATACCTATGCAAAATTAGATTTTGATCAAGATAAATATCCTGATTTTGTAACAAACTTTAATACGCCAGAACATAAGTTTAAAGCATCCTTTGGTAATACAGAGTTGTTTGAAAACTTTGGTTTCAATGTTTCTTATAGATTTAGTGATGATTATTATTGGGAAGCAACTTTTGGTAATGGTGTTGTACCAGAATACCATGTTGTTGATGCCCAAATTAATTTGAAAATCCCAAGCTTTAAATCTACTTTAAAAGCAGGAGCAACAAATCTTTTAGGAGATGAATACTTTACAGCCTTTGGTACTGGTAATATTGGATCTATGTACTATTTATCATGGACCATTAACAACTAATAATTATGAAAAAGACATTTATGAATACAAAATATATAGGGCTGTTAGTTATACTTTTAGGTTTTACAGCTTGTAACGAAATTGAAGATGTTTTAGTAGATAATAATATTGATACGTCTACCGAACTTTTGCCTGATTTAGTTTCAGGATCCGTAGACTTCTCAAATTATGTCGCTATTGGAGCCTCATTCACGGCGGGATACACAGATGGTGCAGTATTTATTGCAGGACAAGAAAATTCATTCCCAAATATTTTAGCTAAAGAATTTGCTAAAGTTGGCGGAGGAGCTTTTACTCAACCATTAATGAATGATAATACGGGAGGAATGGTATTTGGTCCATTCCCTGCAGCTGAATACCGTTTAATATTTAACGGAGCTGGCCCACAAAGATTAAATCAATTTCTTGCTGATCTTGGTGCTCCTGTACCACCAATTACAACAGATGCCTCCGTTAACATTGGTAGTTCTTTTAATAATGTTGGAGTACCCGGAGCTAGGAGTTTTGAGATCACTTTTCCTGGATATGGCAATTTCAATCCTTATTTTGGAAGAATGGCATCGTCTGCTGGAGCTTCAGTATTAGGGGATGCTTTAAGCCAAAACCCAACTTTTTACACACTTTCTGAATTAGGAGGAAATGATGTTTTAGGATATGCTACCTCTGGCGGCATAGGACTAGATCAAACAGGTAACTACAACGCGGCTTCGTATGCTCGAAACGACATTACGGACCCAAATGTTTTTGCTAGTGTTTTTACTGAAATAGTGAGTACTTTATCAGCTACAGGGGCAAAAGGTGTGGTAACTAATGTGCCTTACATAACAGATTTACCTTATTTTACAACCATCCCAAACAATGCTTTAGTTTTAGATGCAGCTACAGCGGGACAATTAACGGGTGTATTTCAAGCAGTTAGTGGTATATTTTTACAAGGCTTACTATTACAGGGTGTTCCTTTAGAGCAAGCACAGGCTTTAGCAGCTCAATATGCTATTACCTTTAATGCAGGTCCAAATAGGTTTTTAATAGATGTTCCTGTAACACAAACGAATCCATTAGGATTTAAACAAATGTCAGAAGAAGAGTTACTTCTTTTACCTATTGATCGAGGAGCATTAGCTCAAGGATATGGTACCGTAGCTCTAACCAATGAGGTTTTACAAGTTTTAGGGCTTCTTCAAGCAGGAGGAACTCCAACTGCCGAACAAGCAGGATTAGTAATTGCTGCCGTTAACGGTATTGATGATATAGATGCATTAGATACTGATGAACTTGCTAGCATCAAAAATGCAACAGACGCCTATAACGATACAATTTCTGCAGTAGCTAGCGCTAATGAAAATGTCGCTTTAGTTGATCTAAATAGTATATTAACAGAATTAGCTTCAGTAGGTACTAATTTTGATGATTATACGCTTGATGCAAGTTTAGTAACAGGTGGTGCCGTTAGTTTAGATGGTATCCATTTATCTGCGCGAGGATATGCATTTATGGCTAATAAATTTTTGGAAGCCATTGATAATCAATTTGGATCAAACTTTATGGCTTCAGGGAATGCAGCTAAAGCTGGAGATTATCCAACAAATTATTCTCCTGGGTTGCAATAAAACAAACATAACAGACAAATTACAAACACCTTCCTATCGAAGGTGTTTTTTTATTCCAAAAAAGCTAGAAAACAACTTTAATTTTAAATTAAAAAATATATCTTTGCACGCGAAAACTTGAAGTGTTTTCATAGAATTAAAACGCATAATATTAAACAAATAGGTAATGGCTAAAGTTACAGGTAAAGTTGCTCAAATAGTAGGTCCAGTTATTGATGTTGCATTTAGTGCAGGTTCAGAACTTCCAAAAATTTACGATTCATTAGAAATTAAAAGAACTGATGGTACTTTATTAGTATTAGAAGTACAATCTCATATTGGTGAAGATACAGTGCGTACAATCGCAATGGATTCATCTGATGGTTTAAGTAGAGGAACTGAAGTTACTGCAACTGGAGCGCCTATACAAATGCCGATTGGAGATGATGTTTACGGACGTTTATTTAATGTAATTGGAGATGCTATTGATGGTCTAGGAGATTTACCTAAAGCGGGAGAATCTGGTTTACCAATTCACCGTCAAGCTCCTAAATTTGAAGACTTATCAACGTCTACTGAAGTTTTATTTACTGGTATCAAAGTCATCGATTTAATTGAGCCTTACGCAAAGGGTGGTAAAATTGGTTTATTTGGTGGTGCTGGTGTAGGTAAAACAGTTTTAATTCAGGAGTTGATTAATAATATTGCAAAAGGTCACGGTGGTCTTTCTGTATTTGCAGGTGTTGGTGAAAGAACGCGTGAAGGAAATGACCTTTTAAGAGAAATGTTAGAATCAGGAATTATCCGTTATGGTGATGATTTTATGCATTCTATGGAAGATGGTGGATGGGATTTATCTAAAGTTGATAAATCAAAAATGAAAGAATCAAAAGCAACGTTTGTATTCGGACAAATGAATGAGCCTCCTGGAGCTCGTGCTCGTGTGGCTTTATCTGGTTTAACTATTGCTGAGTATTTCCGTGATGGTGCTGGTGAAGGACAAGGAAAAGACGTTCTTTTCTTCGTAGATAACATTTTCCGTTTTACACAAGCTGGATCAGAGGTTTCTGCATTACTTGGTCGTATGCCATCTGCGGTAGGTTACCAACCAACATTAGCAACTGAAATGGGTGCGATGCAAGAACGTATCACATCAACTAAAAGAGGTTCTATTACATCTGTACAAGCGGTTTACGTACCTGCAGATGATTTAACAGATCCTGCACCTGCTACAACCTTTGCTCACTTAGATGCAACAACAGTATTGTCTCGTAAAATTGCTGAGTTAGGTATTTATCCTGCGGTAGATCCATTAGATTCTACTTCAAGAATTTTAACTGCTGATATTTTAGGGGATGAACACTATGATTGTGCTCAAAGAGTAAAAGAGTTATTACAACGCTATAAAGAATTACAAGATATTATTGCTATTCTTGGTATGGAAGAATTATCTGAAGAAGATAAATTGGCTGTTGGTAGAGCAAGACGTGTACAACGCTTCTTATCTCAACCTTTCCACGTAGCTGAGCAATTTACTGGTATTCCTGGCGTCTTAGTTGATATTAAAGAAACTATTAAAGGGTTTAATATGATTATGGACGGTGAATTAGATCGCTTACCAGAAGCAGCATTTAACCTTAAAGGGACTATTGAAGAAGCTATTGAGGCTGGAGATAAAATGCTTGCTGAAGCTTAATCTAAAACTATAGAATTATGCATTTAGAAATTGTATCACCAGAAGCCACATTATTTAGCGGAGAAGTAACTAGTATTTACGTTCCTGGAGTTAACGGTGACTTTGAAATGTTAAATAATCACGCTGCCATTGTTTCTTTATTAAAAGAAGGGGTTGTGAAAATTTCAGGGAATATTGAGTTAGCTGAAGAGGTTCAGGATAAATTTACTAAAGGTGATAAAGGCACTACGTTATTAAAGATTAATTCTGGAACTTTAGAAATGAAAGATAATAAGGTTATTCTTTTAGCCGATTAAATTTTATTTTAAAATTATATAATAAAAACGCGAATCATATGCTTCGCGTTTTTTTATGCCTTTATTTTAGCTTTAATAGACTTAGCTCTTCATTAGCATGCATCTAAATGACATTAGAGGAATAGATAGAAATGTGGTTGTTTTTATAAATTTACATGAGGTTAACGGCATGTCCAAGAGAGCAAAACCCATTCTTGATTATTTGATTTATACGTTTTTAACAATTCAAACCCAATGGCATAATGGGCATTTAAAGACCTTGTGTTCTTTTTATCTACCTCTGTAATAATTACATCAAATTCTTGTTTTACATGTTCCTTCATCGCGTTATATAGACCTCTAAACACTCCTTGTTTTCTAAAAGCTTTATCAATACAAATCTGCCCCATAGTTATATAGCTAAGATTTGAATCTACACAGTTCTCAATTTCCTTAAACATAGGTTTTAAAATAGCAATGTCGTCTTTAAATGCTTTAACCATAGATAAGGCATACCCAATAACGCTATTGTTATATATGGCGAGACTATGCGTACAGACCTCATTCATAGATTTTAATGTATCAAAATCATGTTGAACAGTTACAAAGCCTTCTTTTTGTTTTTCTTCTTCTGAGATTGAAATTGAAATATTTTTACGTTGAAGTTCTAGAATCTCATGTAATTCTTCATCTGCTATCGCCCTCTTATAACTAATTTCCACAATGAATAATTATACCTTCTTAATAACATTGGTTACAATGCCCCAAATAATAAAATCATTATCATCTGTGATTTTTATTATTGGGTAATTTGGATTTTCTGGTTGTAACCAAACACCTTCTGTATTCACTTTTAAGCGTTTTACTGTAAACTCCCCATCTAAAAAGCAAACAGCTATTTTATTGTGTACTGGTTCTAAACTTTTATCAATTACTAGTAAATCGTTATCATCAAGACCGGCTCCAATCATGGATTGTCCACTAACACGAGCAAAAAAAGTAGTTTCCTTATTCTTAACAAGCTCTTTATCTAATGAAAGACGTTGCTCTTTTAAATCTTCGGCTGGTGAAGGAAATCCTGCAGAAATTCCAGTATCAAAAAAAGGAATTGCCAACCCACTTGAAGTTTTTGGAGTAAAAAAGCTAAGGTTGTTAGATTTGTGTGCTATCATGGGTTATGTAATTTGTTGGTATTTTAGAGCGTTAGAGATTGAGCGGTTTGTTTGAAATCCTTTTTGCTTTTTAACAAAAAGATTGAGTAGCGAAAGCCCGACCCTTGTTATAATATGCCTACCGGCAGGAAGGCGACCGAATAAAATATTTTTCCGTTTTTAAATTTAATTTAAATTTTTGAGAATCTTGCTTTATTTAACGAGTATAAAACCATTAATATTAGTGGTTTTAGATTCTGGAACGTAATGTGGCCATTTATGGCTAAATAGATCACCTATAAAGAAAGGCAAAATGGGTGTGTAGCTAAATTGATATTTTAAAGTTTTAACATACGCGCTTTTTGCCTTATGGAATAAGCTGAAAAAAGTGAATTTTTATAATGTTTTGAACTTATAATTTAGCTTGTAACCATGCTTCGCGCAGTGCCTTTTCCTTTTCTTCCAGTTTTAAGTTATTAGATTCAAACAAACTTAAAGTATAACTATTACTAGCTTGTAATGTCACTTTGGTTTCTTTTGTTTCTCCATAACGCTCGTAAACAATATTTACAATGTCGTTAGGTTTTAATGCGTTTATTAGAGCATCAAAATCAGTAAATTCATCGACCAAAACAGTATTTAGTTTAAGAATTTTATCGCCACTGTCTAATCCTGCGTTATAGGCTGATAAACCCATAGTTGTATTAGTAGTGATTACACCCTTTTTAACAGATGCACCAAAATCAATTTTATTTCGATTTTGAGATAACAACACGCCAAAATTATTAAAAAGACGTTTCATCTCAGGCATACCGCTTTTGTATATATAACTATTGAAAAAATAATTACCGAAATCTACACCAGCATAATTATTTAACGTGTTATGTAAATCTTCAACGGTGTAAGGTGTTTCTTGTTCTCCATAGGTTACCCAAACTTGTTTCATATAATCATCAAGATGTAACCCTTTTTCTCGAAGTGATAAATCTAAAGCTAATCCTAACATGCTTCCGTAAGAATAATACGAAATAAAGGTATTGCTTCTGTTTACAGGATCTACAGAACGAGCAGCATCAACAAATGGTGCCTGGTAACTCATCTCAATAGGATTAAAAAATTGACGCCCCGGAGAATTCCAAACATAATTAAAGCTTCGTGTCAAACCATCTATATACTCTTCTCGATTTATTAAGCCTGATCTGCATAAAATTAACGACGTATAATAACTTGTAAAACCTTCAGCAAACCATAGTGCCCCAGTCATATTCGCTTCATCAAAACTAAAAGGCTCTAAAGCATCAGGACGAATTCGCTCTACATTCCAACTATGAAAAAACTCATGAGCTACTGTTCCGATATTACCTCGCATACCTCCTTCGGATAAACTTCTAGTACTTGTTAAAATTGTTGAATTTCTATGTTCCATACCGTCACCTGATGCATTAGGAATATAGCATGCTAAAAATGTATAGTTCCCATAATCAAACTTAGGAAGTGCACCAAAAACGGCCTTCTCTTGTAATACAATTTTCTTGACGTTATCAAAATACGTATCCAATGCTTCTTCTGTTCCATTATGATGTAACACAAAACTCACTTCCTGCCCATCAACATCAAAAGAACGTTTACTAAAGTTGCTTATTTCTGTTGGACTATCCATAAAATATTGATGATTTAAAGCATAATAGGTAGTCCCATTTAAAGGCTTTAACTGTGTCGCTACTTTCCAATTTAAATCTTCTCTAATATTAAATGTTACTTCAATAGCATCCTTCTCTAAACTAGGCACATAAATAAAAGTTGCAGGAATATTAAGATGTGCGTGGGTTTCATCAATTTGAGAATAGGTGCCATCCCCTCTATTGGCAAACAATATATAGCTAACATTTATAGTTCCATCATGCTCTTTTACACGCCATGAATATGGATTTGGTCTGGTAACTGCCAATTCATTCCCTTTACTATCGGTTACTTTAACAGCATAAATATTTTTCATAAATTCATGTAAAGCATAACGTCCAGGAGAGGTCCTGCTCATTCTAAATTCAATCGCATCTGCTTTTAAATTTGAAAACGTAGCTTCAACAAAAGCTTCATGATGTGCCGCATTTTCAAATGAGATGGCATAACGAGAAGAAACTTGGGCAAAACTTATAGAATGAAATATAAAAAAAAGGAAGCAAAAAAGAAATCTAGTCATGTGATAAATTTTAAAGAACTAAGATAGTATTTTTGTAATGTGAACGGTTTGCTAAATAACAACTAATTTTTATGAGCAACACTTTTAAAACCATAGCCAGATTTCAATATTCTACTGAAGCCCAAATTATAAAAGGACGCTTAGAAGCTGAAGGCATTCAAGTATTCTTGACTGATAACTTAACAATTGATACGGATCCTTTGGTAAGCAATGCTATTGGCGGAGTTAAGCTAAAGGTTTTATCCACTGACGCTTTAGAGGCCCAACATATTTTAGAATCTATAAACACATATTCTATTGATGATGAAGGACATACTATGAGCTGTCCAAATTGCAAAGGCCATCACATCGATTTATATTCAACAATAAAAGATGCTAAATCCTTATTCTGGTTTATTTTTGGTGTATTGTTTTCAGCACTTCCATTTTACACCAGACATAAATACAGGTGTGAAGATTGCAAAACAGAGTTTGATATAGAAAAGCAATAAACTGAGTTTTACGAGCAATCTATTTTGAAATTTAGATTTATTCTTAAATATGGCCTAAAGACACCACATCGTAAGCCTTTTTTAGTGTTTTAACCACATGCTCTATTTCTACTTCATTTAAATGTCCAAACCCAAAACGAATAGCACATGTGTTTCTGTCTTGATAGAGGGTCGTTTTTGGGAGACACACATTATTTTTTTCGGCTTCTTCTGCCAACTTAACCAATGAGATTTTAGGCTCAAACTGCACCCATATTACTAAGCCGCCAGATGGTGTTTCCCAAGATATAGCGCCCTCAAAATACGTTTCTAAAGAGTTACATAAACAATTGCGCCTTTGCTTATAAATCATGATATTTTTTTTCATAAGGCGGTATATTTCACCTTCATAAATTAACTCAGAAAGTATCTGCTCTTGTATAATATCGCCTTGTTTGTCTAGCAATTGCAAATAGTTTTTTGCTTCAGAAATTAAATTTTCGGGTGCTACAACAAATCCTGTTTGAAAACTTGGAAATAACGATTGCCCAAGTTTTCCTAAATAAATAACCACGCCATTAGCATCGGCACTTGCCATGGGTATCATCGCAGAACCTTCGAACTGAAAATCGTAATCGTAATCATCTTCAATAATCGCAAACTGGTATATTTTGGCTAATGCTAACAATTTTAAGCGGCGTTCTGCACGTAGTGTTTTTGTTGTGGGATACTGCCTATGGGCACATACATAAACACAACGGATACTTCCCTTTACGAAATGATTTTTAATATAATCAACATCTAAACCATGAGCGTCTACTGGAATGGTTTTAATAGTAGCACCAGCTTGTTGGAAAATCATGTTTGACGCATAGTTACTTAAATGCCCTACCAAAACTATATCATTCTGTTTTATTAAAAGCTGCGACACAATATATAAACTCATTTCGGTACTTCGTGTACTTATAAGGTTAGATGGTTTTATATGAAAGCCTCGTGTAGCATTTAAATAATTACAAAGTTGTGTTTCAAATACTGAAAAAGACAATTGCGTTGTTTGATTCCATTTTTTAATTAAAGATTTTCGCTTCATAACCGCACTATACCATCTTGAAAATTGATGTACAGGATGTAGTCTTAAATCGGGATTACCATCATTAATACTATACTTAGCAGTTGTTACTTGTAATGTAGATGACAAATTAAACGATGGCTGAAATGGAAAACCCGTAATTTTAGCATAGTCATATACTCGATCTATGTGTTGTGCAGGTGCTTTAATGGTGGCTGTTGTTTGCTCTGGCACCAAAACAAATGTGCCTTTATTCGGGACGATGTCTACCCATCCTTGAGAAGCCAACTCATCGTAAACCGCTACAACTGTATTTCTATGAATTTTTAATATTTGACTTAAAACACGTGTTCCTGGTAATGCTGCGCCTTTAGATACATAGCCGCGTTGAATAGCATTTATAATTTGCTGTGCTATTTGAATATAAATAGGTTGCGCACTAGATTTATCAAAATATATTAACTGTTTTAGAAGATGGCTAACCGGACTATTCATTGTTTTAAAACTGGACTATGCTACTCGTCCGGAAAGTTACGACTTTTGCATCGTTTTTAAACTAAATTATTTTATGAAGACTAAATTCGCTTTAACCGCTTTTATACTATATACATTAATAGGGCAAGCCCAAGAAGCCCCTGTAAAAATGGATTCTCTACAGGAAGTTATTATTACCTCAACACGCATAGATTTACCCTTTAAGGAAAACTCCAGAACTATAGATATTATATCTTCAGAAGACATAAAAAATAGTGCGACTACCAATGTTGCCGATTTATTACAGCAAGTTGCAGGCATAGATATAAGACGTCGTGGAACTGCCGGAAGTCAAGCTGATATATACATTAGAGGTGGAAGTTTCGACCAAACCTTACTACTTATTGATGGTATAAAAATGGACGACGCCCAAACAGGACACCATACCATGAATGCCGCATTACCTATTGAAGTTATTGAGCGTATTGAAATTATTAAAGGCCCTGCCGCTCGTGTTTTTGGTCAAAATGCGTTTACAGGCGCTATTAATATTGTAACCAAAAAACAACTAAAAAATTCAGTTTCAACGAATTTAGAAACGGGTTCTTTTGGTCAATTAAACGGATCACTTACGGTAGGATCAGAGTTAGAAAATTCATCACATATTATTCATGTGGGTAAATTAACGTCTCAAGGTTACAGAAACAATTCAGACTATAACAATTCAAACTACTTCATTAAAAGTGTTTTCAATAAAAAGGCACAAGCAGTTGAAATGATTGCAACGTTTTTTGATCGCAAATTTGGAGCTGAAAATTTTTATACCACAAACCCAGCTTGGAACGAATATGAAGAAACGCAAAACAGTTTAATTGGTTTTACAACAACATTCGAATCTGAAAAACTAAAAATAAAACCTCGCGTATATTGGAAACGCAATCAAGATATGTTTCTATTAAAACGAAACGAGCCTAATTTTTTCAGAAACTTACATATTACAGATAAGATGGGTGCAGAAGTTAATGCATCTTATAGTTCTGAACTTGGGGTTACTGGGTTTGGGGTCGATATTTCAAAAATTTACATTAGAAGTAATAATTTGGGTCATAGAAATAGATTTATGACTAATGTTTTTTTAGAACATCAATTTAAATTATTTAATAACAGATTAGATATTACTCCAGGTGTTGCGGTAACCTACTTTTCAGATTTTAAATTTCATGCCTTTCCTGGCTTAGATATTGGCTATAGGTTAAACGATCATTTTAAAATTTACGGAAATACGGGTTACACCTACCGTATACCAACATATACCGACTTATTTTATAGTGACCCTGGAACCGTTGGTAACGCCAATTTAGAACCAGAAGAAGCGCTTTCTGTTGAAATAGGGAGTAAATACATCTCACCAAAATTTACAGGATCTTTTGCGTTTTTCTACAGAGATGCCAGTAGCCTAATAGATTATATAAAAGAAAATGAAACAGATCGTTTTATGGCTACCAACCTGCGCGATTTATATACTAAAGGGTTTGAAATTAATACAAGCTATAACTTTAAAGTAAATAATTTAAATCAGAATCTTTCATTGGGTTACACCTATATTGAAGATGAAGTGGGCGATTTAAACATCAACTTTTCCCGATATTCTATTAACTCTTTAAAACATCATGTTACCTCTCGTTTAAGCACGCAATTGGTTAAAAATATTAACTTTAATGTTATTTACAAGCATGCAGAACGTACTTCTGGTATGAGCTATAATGTTTGGGACGCCTCTATGGTTATAGCTGTTAAACAATTTGAGTTTACACTAACTGCGGCTAATATGTTTAATGAAGACTATATTGAAACAGGGTTTGTGCCCATGCCTCCTAGCAATGTGTTATTTGGTATGCAATACCGTTTCAACTAAGGTTTAAGTCATTTTTAGAACTGCTACTAGTTACATTTTGTTAACTTTACAGTCCTAAACTCATAAACATTGTCGCTAAACTTACAGGACATTCCGCGTGTAAAAACCATTACCAAAGCGGATTTTTTAAAGTACTATTTTAAACCACAAAAACCCGTGGTTATTGAGCGCTTTATTGAAGATTGGCCTGCTTACCATAAGTGGAATTTAGACTATATGAAAGCGGTTGGAGGAGATATTACTATCCCGCTTTATGACGACAGACCCGTAGATTATAAAGATGGTTTTAATGAGCCACATGCTAAAATGAAGTTGGGTGATTATGTGGATTTATTGAAGCATGAGCCTACTAAATACCGTATTTTTTTATGGAATGCGCTAAAAGAAATTCCTAGTTTACAGAAAGATTTTACATTCCCTGATTTTGGATTGCGCTTAATGAAAGGCATTCCCATGTTGTTTTTTGGCGGTCGCGATTCGCATACGTTTATGCATCACGACATTGATTTAGCCAATATTTTTCATTTTCATTTTGAAGGGCAAAAGCACTGTATTTTGTTCGACCAAAAGCAGAATGATTATTTATACAAAATTCCGCATTCTTTAATTACAAGAGAAGATATTGATTTTAATAACCCCGATTTTGAAAAATGGCCTATGCTTAAAAAAGCCAAAGGTTACAAAACCAATCTTAATCATGGTGAGGTCTTGTATATGCCCGAAGGCTATTGGCATTACATGCACTATATAACACCTGGGTTCTCGATGAGTTTACGAGCTATTACTAGAAATCCAAAAAACTTAAGTAAAGCGGTTTATAACGTTTTTATTATGCGCAATTTTGATAATATCATGCGACGCATAAAAGGGCAAAAATGGATTGATTGGAAAAACAAACAAGCCATTATTAAAACCCATAAACATCTATAAATATGCCTTTGATTTTATCAAATTTATAATATAGGTGCCAGTTTTAACCTATAAGTTCAACCTACAAAATAGTTTAAAAACGGATTAAGTGTTACACATAATCCATTTTTTTATAGGTTTATCCAAAAAGCTCCTTTGCTTTTTCGTACACGAGGTGCGTTTCCCAGCCTCTATAAAGCAGATAATCAATTAATTTCTTCTTTTTTTTATAGATATTCGTTTCTGTAATAGAATTCGCTTTTTTTTCGGCTAATGTATTGAAAAGCTCGATATACTCCACGTTATCTATTTCTGCAAGTGCCTGATTTAGATTAACTTTACCTATGTCTTTTTTCTTAAGTTCGAAAGATAATCGACGTCGGCCCCAGGCCTTAATTCTAAACTTACCTCGAACAAATGTTTTGGCAAAACGTTCTTCATTAAGAAAGTTATGCTCTAAAAGATGGACTATAATCACATCGATAGCCTCGGGTATCATGTGCATAGATATCAGCTTTTGTCGCACTTCTTTATGGCAACGTTCTTGATAGGCACAATAATGCTCCAGTTTACGGGTAGCTTCTTGTACGGTATATGTTTTTTTTGTTTGCATAAGCACCAAAAATAACAATGATATAGTAACAATTTGAATAAAAATTTAAAAAATCCAAATCTAAATTTATAAAAACTTAACGATTATGAAAAAAATTACTTTTTTAAAATCGCTTACGTTATTCATCACACTTTTTTGTGCTGTAACTTTTGGTTTTGGACAATGTAGTACAGCTACAGCTACCTGGAATGGAAGTGAATGGAGTTGGAGTGATGGCACTACCACTAATACTTTACCAACAATAGGGGCAACACTTCAAGTTGTAATTGATGGCCCATATAATACTGGAAGTGTTGCTCCTCAGGGTAGTTTTTCTGC
>NZ_CAJQQI010000016.1 GCF_905480415.1 uncultured Algibacter sp.
GTGATAAAAAAATCTCAGAAAAACAATTTATAAGACTGCTTCAAAAAGGTTCTACAGTGAATCTGAAGGGTTTTAAAACGACTTCTGGCACAGCTGAAGGTTTGCTTCGATTTGATGATAGTTTTAAGCTTAAATTGGAGCCTAAAACAACTTTGGAGAAAGCGAAACCGAATGAATTAACATGTCCGAAATGCAAAAAAGGAACGGTTATAAAAGGAAAAACGGCTTATGGTTGTAGTGATTATAAATCTGGCTGTGATTTTAAAGTAACGTTTGATACTGTAAGAGCAAAGATAAATGGACAAACACCAACTAGAGAACTCGTTCATAATATTTTGAATGGAAGCATCTAAAACGGAACATAAGCATTTTATAATCTTCAAGCCTTTTGGGTGTTTGAGTCAATTTGCAAGTAACGACTCGAAGCAACAATCTAAAAATTTTTTAGGAAGCCTGCATGATTTTCCTCGAGGGACTATGGCTATTGGTCGTTTAGACGAGAAGTCTGAAGGGGTATTGTTGTTAACTACAGATGGTAAAACGAGTGCTCACATAAACAGCCGAAAAGTAGAAAAAGAATATTATGCTCAGGTTGATGGTGATATTTCTATAGAAGCTTTACAACAATTAAAAACAGGTGTTGAAATAGGTTTTGATGGTGGAAAATATAAAACGAAGCCGTGCAAAGCTTTTAAATTAGAAGAAATTCCTGATTTGCCTAATCGTGCAATAAAGATTCGAGATGATAGACATGGGCCAACATCGTGGGTATCTATTACATTAAATGAAGGCAAGTTTAGGCAGGTTAGAAAAATGACTTCTTCTGTTGGTTTTCCAACGTTACGATTAGTTCGTGTTAGAGTAGGGGGTATTCATATAAACGATATACAGGCTGGAGATGTTGTTGAGGTAGATGTTTTTGGTGTTTAAGATTTTAGTTTCTTTATAGTTGTAAACTTTTGCATTAGGGATTGCAGTGGAAAGCCAACAGTGACGGGATGTATCGGCGATGTGAGGACTTGTAACCTAAAGCCAGACCCTTGCTTTACCTGCCTGCCGGTAGGCAGGCGCCCAAATAATTAATCCACTTCTAACTTTTTTAATTCATTATAGTTTCGGTTTAAACGTTTGAGTAAAAGCCCATAAATAAGCTTATAGAATAACCAAATAACAAGCACAAAAATTGCAGTAATTAGTGTAATTACGAATATAATCAGGGCCATTTTTTTGTCACTAATGTTTGAAAAATCTATCGCAGTATTTGGGGTGTTATGTAGCGCATAATAAAAGCCAATAATAAGTGAAAGTCCGGCTGCAATGAGGTTGTAAAGCACGTAGTATTTAATGATTTTACGTGTTTTTAAAATACTTTCCATTAAATTTTTAGCACTATCTGTTATGGAAATGGATTTGTATGATTTATAGAGTAGATATACGAATAGAAGAATAATGGCATAGCTAGTAATGGTTAGACCTGTTAATATGTAATCGTTTTGGAATACTAGGTCTAGCCTTTCATTGTAACTGTCTGATGTAAAATAGGGTAAAGAATTGACTAAAATCCAGAAGACAAGTTCGGCGAGACTAATGTAAAATAAGATCTTGACAATGGAAGACGATTTTTTATGTAGCATCGGGTAAATATCTTTAACCGAAAGTTTCTTTTTTGAAGACTCTTTATCCCAGTCTTTTTTTAATAAATCTAATCCATCCATGAGCTTACGGATTTAAAATGGTTCTAAGTTTCGTTTTTATTCTATTCATCTTCACACGGGCATTCACCTGAGTTATCCCCAAAGTTTCACTAATTTCTCTATAGTCTTTGTCTTCTAAATATAAAAAGACAAGTGCTTTTTCAATATCGTTTAATTGATGTACAGCTTTGTAGAGAACTTTTAATTGTTCCTCTTCTGTATCATCATAATATTCTGCTTTTATTTTAAATTCAACCCCCTGAAAATCTTGAGTCTTTATGGAGCGTTTAGATTTTCTGTATAAGGTTATTGCTGTATTTAAACCTACACGATACATCCATGTGCTGAATTTTGCATCACCACGGAATTTAGGATATGCCTTCCAGAGTTGAATGGTTATTTCTTGAAATAAATCATTATGAGCATCATAATTATTAGTGTACAAACGGCAGACTTTGTGCACAATATTTTGATGCTTTTCTAACAATTCAACAAAACTATGTTCTAGTTCTTTAGTCAATGGTGTGGTTTAGTTATTATGTAAGTAGCTTAATTTTTTAAAACGTTACATGTAAATGGAAATAAAATTTTAAACAGTCTAATTTGAATAGTAGGTATTGGTTAAAAACGTTATGAATTATGATGAATTTTAGTTTTAATATTTATAATTTCATACAAAAAGATGTAGTTCATAAATAATTAAAAATTTGATTTAGATAATTCATGTTTAATGTTGGTTTTCAATTATTTAAATGTGTGTCATAGACAAAAACTATGATTCGTTTTTAGCTTATAATTCACCCTCTGAATCTGTTGTATTTTAGCTAATATATAAAAAAAACATATTATTAAAACTTTGGCTTAAAACTCTTCATAAATATTTAGAAATTGTGGGGGTTTTTAAAATAAATCACATTTATTTTAAAGTTTTAAATTTGATTTATCTCTGCTATTAAAATTACTTTTTGTGATTTTAATACTCAAGAATTCAATTCATCATACAAATTTTACAGTTCGGTAATTAAGAATTTTCGTAATCATGCTTCTTTCGCAAATTTGTCTCGTCATCACAGGTTAAAAAGTTAGATCACCAAAAAACGAACAGTTAAAAAATAATCAATCATGCAAAAATTAGCAATCATTATAATAGCATTAATTAGTTTTCAATTATCCGCTCAAACGACTATAATAGGAAAAGTGTTTAACACAAAAAATGAGCCTATTGCTGGTGCAAATGTTTATTTAGAAGGAACCTATGATGGAAGTACTTCAGGTGCCGATGGATCATTTTTATTTGAAACTTCAGATAATGGAATACAAACTTTAGTGGTTTCTTTTTTGTCTTATGAAACCTTTAGGATGGTTAGCGATGTAACACATATGAAAGATATTATAGTTAAACTTCGCGAAGATGTTAGCGCTTTAGATGCAGTTGTATTATCCGCAGGAACATTTTCGGCAGGAGATAATAGTAAGGTAAATGTATTAAAGCCGCTTGATGTGGTAACTACCGCTAGTGCTTTGGGTGATTTTGTTGGTGCCTTGCAAACTTTGCCAGGAACAACAACCGTTGCCGAAGATGGTAGATTATTTGTACGCGGTGGTGATGCCAATGAAACTCAAATTTTTATTGATGGTATTCGTGTGTTTACACCCTATTCGCCGACAACTAATAATACACCTACAAGAGGACGATATTCACCATTTTTGTTTGATGGTATTACCTTTTCAACAGGTGGATACTCTGCCGAGTTTGGTCAAGCCTTATCAAGTGTATTGCTTTTAAACACCATTGATGAACCCGACCAAGAAAAAACCGATATTGGTATCATGAGTCTTGGTGCTACGCTTGGTAATACACAAAAATGGGATAAAAGTTCATTAAGTGTTAATGCATCATACATCAACTTAGCGCCTTATAACGCTATATTTAAAAACAGGAATGATTGGATAAAGCCTTTTGAAACTGCATCTGGTGAAGCTGTTTATAGAAAGAAGACCAATTTGGGGCTATTTAAACTTTATGGAGCTTTTGATGCCACAAACTTTGAACTTACTCAAGAAGATATAAACGAACCAGAACGTGCTTATTTCAAATTAACGAATAATAACGTTTATCTAAATGGATCATATCAAGGTGTTTTAAACGATACTTGGACACTTTTTGGAGGTATTAGTTATACACACAGCGAAAACAATTTAAATATTATTGAAACTACTATTAATGATACTGAAAACTCATTACATGCCAAGGTTAAACTTAAAAATAGAATTAGCAACAGACTGAAAATCTATTTTGGTGCAGAGTATTTTGCAACAGATTTTGAAGAAACTTACAATGATGAAGCTATTGATAAGGTTAATTATGGTTATAATAATAATATTGCGGCGGCTTATGCTGAAGCAGATATATTTCTATCGAAAGAATTAGCTTTTAAAACAGGTTTTCGTGCCGAGTATAGCGCCTTGTTTAAAGAATTTACGTTGGCTCCAAGATTGTCTTTGGCGTATAAAACTACTAGTAAAAGTCAGGTATCATTGGCGTATGGTAACTTTTACCAAAACCCATCTAGTAATATTTTAAAGTTCAATCAAGAGTTAAAAGCAGAAAACACATCGCATTATATTTTTAACTATCAATACAATGTGGATAGAAAACTATTTAGAGCTGAGGCATATTATAAAACCTATGACAATTTGGTAAAATATGACACTGATTTCACAAACTTTGATAGTAATTATAACAACAACGGAAGTGGTTTTGCAAGAGGTATCGATTTCTTTTGGAGAGACAGTAAAAGTATCAAGAACTTTGATTATTGGTTAAGTTATTCATTTCTGGATACCGAACGTGATTACAAAAACTATTTAACAAAAGCACAACCCAATTTTGCAAACACTCATAACTTATCTTTAGTTGGTAAATATTGGGTAGACAAATGGCGCAGTCAAGTTGGCTTTAGTTATACTCATGCCTCAGGTAGAACGTTTACCAATCCTAATGAAGCAGGGTTTTTAAATGAAAAAACAAAAGCATTTAATAGCTTGAGTTTAAACTGGGCATATTTAATTAGTCCACAAAAAATACTTTACGCGTCTGTAAATAATGTGTTAGGTTTTAAAAATATTAACGGTTTCCAATACGCTAATACGCCAGACATAAATGGTGATTTTAATAGACGCGCTTTACAACCAGCAGCAGATCAATTCTTTTTTGTGGGATTCTTTTGGACGATAAGTGAAGATAAAAAGAGTAGTCAGTTGGATAATTTATAGGGAGGCTAGTTCGTTTAATGCAAATACAAAGTTCCGTTTTAATGAATTTCATCAATTGTTAGGCTAGTTTAGCTAAGCTATAATTTTTTTTAAAATCAAGTCTACTCAATATTGGAATTTTTTAAGTTGAAATTTCTTTTAATAATATGATATTATCTGAATGTTAAGTTTATTTTAGGATATGATAAATGTCATAGTTGTCTTACTAAGTATATAATAATTTTATACCATTAATATCATGATGATGTTCATCTGTTAAATACTAAGTACTATGGAAGCTAAAAAGAATCCGCAACTAGAAATAGGAAGGAACAGCGGCATTTATTTTGCTATTGGCTTGAATTTAATGTTACTTCTTTCTTGGAGAGCTTTAGAATATAGAACATACGAAAGGGACGATGTAGCTATTGATGTTTTAGAAATGCATAGCGAATTTGAAGAAGAGATTCCAATAGTTAATGTGAATACACCGCCACCGCCACCGCCGCCAATAGTGATGAGTGAAGCAGTTGAAATTGTAGAAGATGCTGAAGAAATCGAGGAAACTGTTATTGAAAGCACAGAAATAGGACAAGACGATGCTATTGAAGCTATTGTTGATGTGGGCGATGTTGAAGTTGAAGAATTAGATGAAGACGTGCAAGTAGCGTTCGCAGTTATTGAGGATGTACCTGTATTTCCTGGTTGTGAAAAGTTATCTAAAAAAGCTACAAAAGATTGTTTCCAGAAAAAGGTACAACAGCATGTCGCTTCTAACTTTAATTATCCGCAAACTGCTCTAGATTTAGGTATTCAAGGCCGTGTATCGGTTGTATTTGTAATTGATAAAACTGGACATATTATAGGAATTCGATCTAGAGGTCCAGATAATATTTTAGAAAAAGAAGCAGAACGAATTATTAGTATATTACCGAAAATGAAACCTGGTAGACAGCGTGGTAAACCTGTAAAAGTCGCATATGCTGTGCCTATTTTCTTCAAATTTCAAGAAGGTTAATGAGGTAGTAAAAGGTTTTATATCAATGTGAGTAAAAGGCAATCTGAAAATATTCAGATTGCCTTTTTATTTAATGCCACTGCTTTGCCGCATTATTTTTCAGTATCACTATTCTAGAGTTATCAAATATTTATTCATACTTCAATTTTAAATTATCCCTTTCTTGTATTAGCTTATTGAAATTAGCGCCACTAACATAGTATTGGATAGGCAGTGTTATCAAGAACCCTATGAGGTTTAACATTTCATCAACAAAAAATAACAGTTCGGTAAGTCCTTTTTTCAAAACAACTAATTCTATTAGATATTTGCTTCATAATAAAAAACAATCCATCATGAATAATCTTATGACTATTATTTGCCTTTCACTTTGCGCAGTCTCTAGTATTACTGCTCAAGAAGATAGTGCAAGTGATATTACCGTAGTAATTACAAACTTTGATAATAACCAAGGGAAAGCGTATATAGCACTTTACAACTCAGAAGAAAGCTTTTTAAAAAAAGGATTTGAATCTACTCTTACTAAAATAGAAAATAACAGTTGTTCTATAACTTTTAGGGATGTGCCAAATGGTATTTATGCTATTTCTATGTTTCATGATGAGAATGATAATAATAAAATGGACACCGCTCTTTTTGGTATTCCAAAAGAAGATTATGGGTGCTCAAATAATGCAAAAGGTTTTATGGGACCACCAAAATGGCAAGACGCAAAATTTCAAATCAATAATAAATCTATAACACAACATATTCAACTTTAATATTTAAAAATATGAAACAGCTAATCATTATCACAACACTATTAATTTCAGGAATTTTAATTGGGCAAACTAATTATGAAAAAGGAATGCAAAAAGCCTTTGAACTTTGGGGTAGCAACCAACCAACTGAAGCGTCTAACTTGTTTGAGCGCATCGCTAAAGCAGAACCAGATAATTGGTTGCCAGCGTATTATGCAGCACAAATTAATGTCATCAATAGTTTTGGTGAGAGAAACGAAGATAAACTATCAGCAAAACTTAAAAGAGCACAGGATTTAATTAATGATGCTACAGCCATTTCAAAAGAAAACCCAGAAATAATGGTATTACAAGCCTTATTGCATACAGCTTGGGTAGCTTTTGATGGTGCTACGTATGGCATGACGTTGTCCGGTAAAGTTGTGGAACTTTATACAAAAGCAAAAATAGTAGCACCAGGTAACCCAAGAGTATTGTACTGCAAAGCAGAGTGGGATATGGGAGGTGCTAAATATTTCGGACAAGATACCGCACCATTTTGTAAAGATATAGAGCGTGCCATAGAACTTTTTGCTAACTTTAAACCAGAAACACCATTTCACCCAAATTGGGGAAATGACCGTGCTGAACAGATTTTAGAATCTTGTGGGAAATAAAAATATTAGAGAATGAATCATGACAAAATCGACTAAAAATATCATTATTACCTTTATTATAGGATGTATCATTTTTGTAATTGGCAACCTATTATCGGGTGGGTTAAATTTTAAAAATATTAATCAGTTTTTAATTGATTTCACTTTTTATCAACTGTATTCTTTTGTGTTAGGCTATTCCAATATGTATTTTTTCGATTATATGGAACGCCGCAATTGGAAAAAGGATGATACCGTTAAACGCGTTATTATTGGTGTTTTTGGTTCTACTATTATTACCTTAATAGGGCTTTTTATTCTTCGAGCTTCAACGGCTATGATTGATAGACATATTACGTTTAATGAATTTCTATTGAACGAACAGTTTAAATATTATCAATTCGGATTGTGGGTAACCCTAACTATTGTTATTATTTTTCATGTTATCTATTTTTATAATAAGTATCAGCAAAACCGAATTAAAGAACAAAAAGTTATTGCAGGAACTGCAAGCGCTAAGTTTGATGCTTTAAAAAATCAGTTAGACCCGCATTTTCTATTCAATAGTTTAAATGTACTAACTAGTTTAATTGAAGAAAACCCTGACAATGCACAAAAGTTTACAACATCATTATCTAAAGTGTATCGTTATGTTTTAGAGCAAAAAAGTAAAGAATTAGTAACGGTAGATGAAGAGCTGCAATTCGCAAAAACTTACATGTCTTTACTCAAAATGCGTTTTGAAGACAGTATCGTTTTTACCATGCCCGAAAAAGCATCAAATCCAGATAGTAAAGTGGTGCCATTATCATTACAATTACTTCTAGAAAATGCCGTAAAGCATAATATGGTAACCTCAAGCAAGCCCTTGCATATTAGGATATATGAAGCCCAGGGGAGCTTAATAGTAGAAAACAATTTGCAACCCAAACAAATACTTAAAAAGAGTACTGGTGTGGGTTTAAGCAATATTAAACAGCGCTACGATTTACTAACAAACAAAAAAGTAATCATCAACAAAGAAGCAAACCGTTTTGCAGTCGCAATACCTATGCTTACTAAAAAAATATCAGTCATGAGAACAGAACAAACACCATCACGATTAGACGATAGTTATGTGCGTGCACTAAATCATGTAGACGAACTTAAAGGATTTTATTACAGTTTAATATCGTACTGCCTCGTTATTCCATTTTTAATATTCATCAATTACAAAACGTCTTGGGGTTTCCAATGGTTTTGGTTCCCAATGTTCGGTTGGGGTATTGGAATAGCAATTCAAGCCTTTAGGGTGTTTGTAAACAATGGTGCTTTTGGTAGAGACTGGGAAAAACGCAAAATGGAAGAATTTATGCGTAAAGAAAAAAATAACTGGAACTAAAAGATACAATCATGGAAAGGTTATCAGATTTTGAAACTGATCAAAAATATTTAAGAGCACGAAAACGTATTGCAGAGATAAAAGGTTTTTACCAACATCTATTCGCCTATTGTTTATTCACGCCATTCACAATTTTTATTAATTATAAAACCTACTGGGATTATAAATGGTTTTGGTTTTCAGTTATAGGCTGGGGTATTGGTTTGGCAATACATGCATTCATAGTTTTTTTACATAGAGGGGTGGTTGGAAATAAATGGGAAGAACGCAAAATAGAAGAATTGATGCGTAAAGAAAAAAATAACTGGGACTAAAATATAGCAATCATGGAAGAGTTTAAATTAGAGTCTTACGACAACAAAAATCACCGAAAAGAAGCCGCTTACATACGTGCAAAAAAAAGAGTAAAAGAACTCAAAGGCTTTTATTGGCATGCCTTCTGGTATGTAGTAGTAAATATATTTATCGTTAGTACAATAGCCTCTAATACTAAAGATATATGGAATTTCGGTACCTTTTCAACTCCAATTTTTTGGGGTTTAGGTCTAGGGTTTCATGCACTTGCAGTATTTGGTAAAAACCTTGTTTTTAGTAAAAACTGGGAAGAAAGAAAAATTAAAGATTATATGGATAAGGATAAACAACAATGGAAGTAAAATAATTTGGGTGCCTGCCTGCCGGCAGGTTAACGCAAGGGTCGGGCTTTATTCGTTGGTTTATATTTTAAATTATAGAACTCCTATCATAAAATCAATTCACTTAAAATAAAAAATATAAAATGCATGTAATTATCATAGAAGACGAAAAACCATCAGCAAGACGTTTGCAAAGGATGCTTCAAAGTTTAGCATTAAAAGCTGAGGTTATGCTCCATTCCGTTGAGGAATCTATTGATTGGTTTCAGAATAACGAGCATCCAGATTTAATATTTCTAGACATTCAATTAAGCGACGGTTTATCGTTCGAGATTTTCGAAACTATTGATATTAAGTCAGCTATTATATTCACTACAGCTTATGATGAATATGCGCTTCAAGCCTTCAAATTAAATAGTATTGATTATTTGCTAAAACCTATTGATGATGACGATTTAGCAACTGCAGTTAAAAAATACAAAGAGCGCACACCGCAAAAACAAGCGGTTACTTTAGATTTTAATGATATTAAAAAATTACTCGTTAACCCAATAGACCGCGAGTATAAAAAACGATTTTCAGTAAAAGTAGGGCAACACCTAAAACTCATAAATATTGACGAGATAGAATGTTTTTACAGCGAGAACAAGGGTACGTATTTACATACTACTGAAGGCAGAAACTATCTTTTAGATACCACATTAGAGCATTTAGAAGATGAATTAGAACCTCAAACCTTTTTTCGAATCAACCGTAAGTTCTTTGTGAATGTTAATGCTATAAAAGATATGGTAAGCTATACTAATTCACGTTTGCAAATAAAATTGAATTCTTATAACGAACAAGAAGTTGTTGTGGCTCGTGAGCGTGTAAAGGATTTTAAAGGGTGGTTGGAGTAAGTTTTTTGGAGAGTTTACTTGAACGTTTAATCTAAGAAAAGTTGCGTTTAAAAAAGCGTTTACTTTCTGATTAATAAAGTAATTTTTTAAATGTAGTGTTAGCATTTTCCTTATAATAATTTAAGTGTTTAATTAAGAAAAAAAGCTTCAACCGTTTTTTTTAGAAGCCATTCAGCCTTATGAATTGCTAAAACTTGATTTATATTAAGAATAAAACTAGAATCAGTTTCCAAACTGTAAAACACCATTCCGCCATACGCACTATTGTGTCCAATAAAAGTATGCGTTCCTATTTTCTTTTGTTGAAGTCCCATCCCATAGGCTATTCTTCCTTTTTTAGGAGGTGAAATAATTAAGTCATCTTCAAAATTAATCATTTGCTGGAGCGTTTTAGGGTCATTAAATAATTGACCGGTTAAAAGTGCTCTTATAAAAACAGTTAAGTCGTTTGTCGATGAGATTAAGCCACCACCTCCCCAATCAAATGATGTATTTACATTTTTTAATGAATAAGTTCCATGATATGGAAATACAATTGGAGTAGTATCTTTTTTATTTTGATAAAATTCTAAATAAGTATCATTAAGTGAGAGTGGATTTAATAGTCTTTCTTCCAGCACTTCATAATATGCTTTGTTTGTTAACTCTTCAACTAGAATAGCTAATAATAAATAATTTGTATCAGAATAATAAAAGCTTTCGCTTGGCTTAGATACTCCTTTTTTATTTAAATCATAGTAAAAATATTTTTCTAAAATATTTTTCCAATTCCAATCTTGATTTGGATATTTTTTAATGTTTTCAAAGAATCTTTCATCATCAGCAAAGTAATCTCTAAGTCCACTTTTGTGCTGTAATAAGTTTTTGATTGTTATATGGCTAGAGTAATTAATTCCATCAAAAAATAATATGTCTGATAAGATTCTTTTGGTTTCATTATTTTTTAAACAATCTAGAAAAGTATCTTCTAATTTTAGGAACCCTTCCTCCATCAACTGTAAAATAATAGTTGCCGTAAAAGTTTTGGAAATACTTCCTGTTCTAAAACGATAATTACTAGCTATTTTTTGATCAGAAGCATCTATTTGTCCAAGAGCAATTTTATAATTGATATTCTTTTTTGTGTTATTTATATTAAGGAGGCAATTATAAATAGGAGCAGAACCATCAGGATTGATTAGTAAATTAGCGAAATCTTCATATTGTTTCATAAAGCTACTATTAAATATAATCAAATGCTGACGCAAATATTGGTTTCGATTTTAAATTCTCAATTTTAGTTTCACCTATGTTTTTATAAGCTGCCATTATTTCAACATCAGAATCTTTTATAAAAGAATGAATCATACCTAATTTACCTTTTGTTAAAATTTTTTCACGAATTGGGCAGGTATTTCCCAACCAAAACATAGAAGATTTTAATTTTTCTTTAGCCAGTAATCCTTCAAATAAATTATATAATTGTTGTTCATAACCAGGTTTAAAATAGAGGCCTTCAAATGCTAAAAATTCGAACCGTTTTGGGTTAAATAATTTATTAAGAACAGGTATTAAAGGAACTACGTTCATGACTATTTTCCCTGTAAAACCTTTCATATTATTAATCACCCAGTGTGCACGGTGATATTGACATCCGGCTATGATTTGTCCGTTTTCTCGAATAACAAAATAATTATTTTTAATAAATAAAGAATCGAATTGGGTCAAAACATAGTTATAATATGTTTTATCAAGCAAGTTTAAAACTTCTTCTTTTTCTTCTTTTGAAGTTATTTGTGTGATTTTTATATTTTTCTTCGGAAAGAAACGACTAAAACCTAAAGTTTTTACCGTTCCTAAAGGATTATAACCAGCACTTTCTACAACTTTATAAGAGCTTTTGTTAGCTCTTTCTATACAAGCAAAATAAATAGTTTTTTCTTTTTCTTTTTCACGAATTAATTCCATCACTTTAATGGAGAATTTTTTCATAACTCCTTTCCCACGTATTTCTTTTGCTGAAGCAAAATATCTGATATAATTACAATTAAATTGTTCACTATTAGTAGTTACAGTTGTCATACAGAAAACAGCAGTTGCTCTTATTTTTTCACCTTCATAAATAGCAAGAAGCACTGGTTTTTTTATCAATTTAATATGGTCTTCTGTGTTTTTGTGTTCATAGATAGCGCCTTCATTTCCCCAAGCAATACTATCTAAAAAATGTAAAGCTTCCTCAGGAATCCCTTGATGTCTTTGAATGGAGTATTTTCCATCAGTAAATAAAATCTCTTTTTTCATAATGGCTTATACTTGAGTTTTTATAATTCCGTTTTCTACTAACTGTTTACAGCTTAATTTTATTTTATCTTCCAATAACGCAACTACTTCTGTGGTATGTGCTGCTGATAAAAAACAGTTTCGTCCTTCCCAAATATAAACTCCATTTAAAAGAAGTTGATTATAAAGTTCTTTATACTTGCCAGGTGTTACAAATCGGAATAAAGATCCGAAATGAACAATTGATAACTTCGGAAAGTTTTCTTTGAAAAATGCATTCATTTTATTGCAAAAATTTTCTGTTCTATTATTTATGTCTTCTAGTAATTCACCGTTAGAAGTTTCGAGTATTTCTAATGTTTTTAAAGCAGTAACCATCGCTAAAGGATGATGACAAAATGTACCTGCAACAAAAGTTGATTTCGCTTCTGGAATGGATTGATCTCCATATTGCCAAAAGCCACCATCTATAGCATCTAAAAATTTTGATTTACCAGCAACAATACCAATAGGTAATCCACCACCAATTATTTTTCCATAAGTGACAATATCAGCTTGGATGTTAAATTTTTTTTGGCATCCACCAATATCAATTCTGAAACCTGTGATTACTTCATCAAAAATAAGTGCAATATCATTTTGTTCTGTAATACTTCGTATTTCTTTTAAAAAGGCAATGGGTTGAAAACTTGGGTTTCTGCTCTGAACTGGCTCAACAAGAACAGCTGCAATGTTATCTGTATTTTTTTTAATAAAATCTAAAGATGCTTCTGAGCCATAATCGAAAACATAGGATTCATTTAAGGTAGATTGTGTAATTCCAGGAATAGATTCTTTGGCAATATTTGTTTGATGATCTCTTTTTAGAGTAAGTAACGGATCAAATGTACCATGATAGGCTCCTTTGAAAAAAACAACATTTTTCTTTTTTGTAACTGCTTTTGCAATTCTTAAAGAAACCATAATTGCTTCTGTACCAGAATTAAAAAAGGCAACTCTTTCTGTATTTGTTGCTACTGTAATTTTTTCTGCTAGTATTCCTGCTAATGGTGACATTGGGCCAACAGACCAACTCTTGGTTAATTGGTTTTCAATTGCTGTACGAATAGGTAAATAATTATGACCAAAAAGAAGAGAGCCAAAACCCATCGTTAAATCTATATATTTATTATCGTCAATATCCCAAATAAAAGCACCATCAGATTTATCCGAAACTAAAGTGTAAATAAGTTCTTTTTTCTGGATATTAAAACCTGCTGTATTTCTATTTAAAGCAAAATATTGTCTGTAATTCTGTGTATGTTTTTTTGTAAGTGAATTTTTTTGAGATAATTTATGAATCATAAACGATTTGATGTTTTATAATGATACAATTTAAATCGATAAACACAATTACTACTGCGTTTTAAAACACTTAAAAAAGAAATGAATACCATTGTAAAGATAAAGTTCTATTTCAATACTTAAACAAGTTTATCACAGGTAAATTTTATCGGTTGTTCAACGAAGCTCATCTCAATTTTTTACAAAATTAAACACCTATTTCTTAGCCAATCTTCGCATCACCACCCATTGTTTTAGCATATCTCTCGCATCTTGTGCTGGGTAGCCCAATACGGTTTTTCCAGCAGCAATATCGCCTACAACACCAGATCCGGCACCTACAGTAGCGCCAGAATGTATGGTGGTATGATCTTTAATAGACGCGCTTCCGCCAATAATTACACCATCTCCCAAAGTAACAGAACCAGCAAGACCGCTATGTCCTGCCATAATACAAGAGCGCCCCATAATACTGTTATGGGCGATTTGAACTAAGTTGTCAATTTTACAGCCATCACCAATAATGGTGCTGCTAAATTTAGCACGATCTACACAAGAGTTTGCACCTATTTCGACATGATGTCCAATAATAACATTACCAATTTGAGGTATTTTCACTAAACCACCACCATCATCACTTGGGCGATAGCCAAAACCATCAGCACCTATACTCACATTGGTATGGAAAATACAATGACTACCGATAATACAGCGTTCTCTAATAACGGTTCCTGACCAAACAACGGTATTATCACCGATACTAGTTTCATCAAACACACACACATTAGGGTATAAAATCACTCCGTTTCCTAATTCAACATCTTTACCAACGTAGCAATTTGCGCCTATTTTACAACCGTTACCAATAGTAGCTGTTTCATGTATCACTGCTGATGGATGTATATCGGTTTCAAACTCTGGAGCTGGCGGATTAAACAATTCTAATATTTTGGCCATGGCTAAATCAGCATTCTTAACTTTTATTATAGCTCGATTATCACCAGGTTCTAAAGTTAAATTGTCATTAACCACCACAGCACAAGCTTTAGAGTCTTCCCAAAACTTTAAATACTTTGTACTACCAATAAATGATATGTGATGGTTCTCAGCATTTTTTAGTTCTTCTGGTCCTTCAATGTGTTGTGTTGTATTACCAATTAATTTACCTTTTAATAGGTTGTTAATGTCCTGAATAGTGTAAGATGCCATGTAATTTTTTTAGTTAGTGTATTTGTAAAACTACTAGAAAAAAAACAGAAATTAGAATTTTATTCTTCAATTCTATTTTCATCAAAAGCAGATGGTAATAATTTCGGAATAAATTTCACCACAAGTGGCAAGAGTAAAGCGCCGCCAGGAAGTAAAAATATAGCCAAACTTGGTATGGATTTAAAGATGTCAATAAGTTGTTCTTGTACTTTTTTTTGTTCGTCTTTATTCAAATCTCTAACGGTAGATTGTGAGAGTAACACCATGAGTTCTTTGCTGTCTTTCAACTCACGGTATAAACGTTTGCTATTTCTAGTAATAAGTTTATTTACCATTTTGCTAGAGTTGTTGTAAAAACTTTGGACAATGTTTTTAGAACTTAAAAGTGCAATATTGTCTTTATTAACTGTGTAAAAATGATTGACAGTCGCTATAGATTGGTGTGTTTTAGACATGTTTAGTTCTAAATCTTGACCAAGCTTTTCTAAAAAATGTTGTTCTTTAACATCAATCATCTGGTCGCTCCAAGTAGCCATACAAGCTAAATCTAAAATATAGTATTTTTCAAGTTCTGTATTTACATTTTTAATAGCCTTTTTGTATGTTATACGTGAGTTTTCTTGATAACGTAAAGAAGATTCAAATAACTTAATTAAACTCTCATCGTACTGGTTTTTGGTTTCCTTAGAGTTTAAAACATCTAAAGTAATTGAAGCAATTGATGCTTCCATATTCTTTAAATATTTTGTCGATATTTTTAGGTTCTCTAGGTAGGTCTGATAAGCTAAAACATCTACAAATAATAGGGCATTAATAATGAAATAATTAAAGTTTTTGGTAAGTACATTGGCATCTATCTGGATACGCTTATGTATTATTTTTTCTAGTTGTTCACTCGATTTTTTTCCGCCTAATAAATCTTGAAAAAAAGAGGTTTTAATCTGGTCAATTTCTGTGTAAAAACGAATTACACTTTCTATAAAAGAGATATCACAATTTGAGTTAGCATGCGTGTAATATAATGCTAAGCATAAATTGGTTTTGCAAAGTTCGCTTTCTGTAAGGTCTTTTTTTTGGATAATCTGGGCAACAATACCTAGGTTACTTCCATAAATAAACCCACAAGATCTTAAAGCATCATAAAATGATGCTTTTTCGTGCTTTAAATAAGGATCGTTTTCACTTATCTCCTTAAGCAACTTATTAATCCAACCAGCAGATGATGGGTTCATAATTCAAATATCGAAATAGATTGTAAAAGTAAACTTAAAATAGCTAAAAAATATTTTAAGGATATATTAAATATGTTTTACGAGTTTCTTTGAAGCGTTCTAATCCATCTTTCCAAGTTACTTTAATTGCTTCTTCAGATAACCCAGCTTCAATTTGTTGTTGCAGGATTTTGGAGCCTGCTAGTTTTGTGAAAAATGCGTTAAAGAATTCTGATTTGTTTTTAGTAGTGTTGTATGATTCAATAAGCCATTTTAGGTTTAAAGCATTGATGGTATCAACTTTTGTTAAATCTTTGCCGAAACATATTTTATTTTGATGCTTCGGATATTTTGAGCCTTCGTTAGGTTGTGGTTTAAATTTAAAGCCAAAACTATCTTTATTCAAAAAAGGACTTCCAAAAATCTGAAATTGCATTTCTGTTCCTCTTCCAGCACTTACATTAGTGCCTTCAAAAAAGCATAAGCTAGGGTATAAGTTAATGGCTTTATCATTGGGTAAATTAGGACTCGGTTTTATGGGTAGACTATAACTCAAATTATGATTATAATTTTTAATAGGAATCACTTTTAAATCACATTGTATGCCGTTTGCTAACCATTTTTCTCCATTAATCATTTGTGCATATTCACCAATAGTCATTCCGTGCGCCACAGGAATAGGGTGCATGCCTACAAAACTTTTGTGTTCCATTTCTAAAATGGGACCATCAATATAATGTCCATTTGGGTTTGGTCTATCAAGAATAATTAATGGGATATTTGCTTCAGCGCAAGCTTCCATAACATAATGTAAAGTTGATATATATGTATAAAAACGAACTCCAACATCCTGCAAATCAAAAAGCATAATATCTATCTTAGAAACACCTTTTGAAATATCACTTTCGTATTTTTCAGTTTCTTTTAATTGCTGAAGTTTAGGTTTTTTATTTGCACTATAAAGTGATATAATTGGGACCCCAGTTTTTGTATCAACGCCATCTTTTATGCGCTCACCTGCATCAGCTTTGCCCCGAAAACCATGCTCAGGAGCAAAAACGTTATTCACATCTATTTTTAATGATACTAATGAATCTACGAGATGGGTGTAACTTCTGTTTTTCGTCTTCAGTTTTTCATCAATAAAAACAACACTTGACTGATTTGCCACAATCCCAATACGTTTCCCTATCAATAAAGGCAAATAGACATCCGTTTGATTTGCACCAACAACTATGGTACTGTCATTTTGAACACTTGTGCTGATGTTAGCGGAAGTATGATCAAGAATCTCGCCTTTTTCATTTGTGCTACTTTTTCCTTTAGAAGCGCAAGAAATCATTACTAAAACAAATAATAAAACTGTATTTTTGAAAATATTAAACCGCATAGTAAATTTTGAATTACGAGTTTTTTATAGCTAAACGCATTATTGGTAGTAAAGCGTATAAAAGTAGTATATCGGCACCAATAATAAAAATTGGTATCGCTGCAATTGCTATTGGTATTGTTGTTATGATGATCGCTATTGCAACGGGTATTGGTTTGCAACAAAAAATACGCGACAAAGTGGTGGCGTTTAATGGGCATGTAGCCATTACAAAATACGATAATAATAACTCGCAAGAAAGTGTATTTCCAATTTCTAAAAATCAAGATTTCTATCCAGACTTTAAGTCAGTAGAAGGTATTAGTCATGTACAAGGCGTAGCTTCCAAATTCGGGATTATACGCACCGAGACAGATTTTGAAGGCGTCTATTTAAAAGGTGTAGGCGCTGATTATAACTGGAACTATTTTAAAGAATTTCTAATAGAGGGTAAGCTGCCAGATTTCTCAAAAAAACGAAATGAAGATGTTTTAGTTTCAAAATATCTCGCAAACCGATTAAACTTTAAAGTGGGCGATAACTTTCAAATGGTATTTACTAAAGATGATCCGGAAAAGCTTCCCAACATCATTACTTATAATGTTGTTGGAATTTACAATTCAGGATTTCAAGATTTTGACGCACAATATCTCATAGGCGATATTCGCCACTTGCAACGTATTAACAGATGGGAAAAAGATCAAGTAGGTAGTTTTGAGGTTTTTATTAATGATTATGATGACTTAGATGAAAAAGCAGAAGAAATTCATCAAAATATTCCCTCATTATTAGATTCACAGTCCATAACAGATAAATATTATTCTATATTCGATTGGATTAAAATTTTCGATAAAAACATTTACGGTATCATTGGCGTCATGATACTCGTAGCAGGTATTAACATGATAACAGCATTACTCGTTTTAATACTAGAACGTACCAGAATGATTGGCGTTTTAAAAACCCTAGGCAGCAGTAATTGGAGCATCCGTAAACTCTTTTTATACAATGCTTCATATCTAATTCTATTGGGTTTGTTTTGGGGTAATATTTTGGGTTTAGGGCTGTTATTTGCGCAAAAATATTTCAAGCTTTTTCCGTTGGACCCAACGGTGTATTACGTATCAGAAGCACCCGTTTACATTAGTTTCGGGTATGTTTTAGCCTTAAATACGGGTACATTAATTTTGTGTTTACTCATGCTACTTGTACCTTCGTATATCATTACAAAAATATCTCCAATAAAAGCCATTCGTTTCGATTAATTATTTTCTTGGGCGTTCCCACAAAGTTCCTGCTTTATTCGTTGGTTTTTATTTTATTGAACTCATGAATATAAATATTTCACTACTCACTTCCTACTGCGTCGGCGAGCTCAAAAAATTGGCTTGCGGTGAGCGCAGTCGAACCGCTCAATCCCTAACGCATATAATAACTAACTTTTAACATATACCAAGTAGCTTTTTAGTATTTTTGAGGCATCACAAAAAAGACTATGGACTACGCTGAAAATATACTAGAAACCATTGGTAACACACCTATGGTAAAACTTAATAAGTTAACAAAAGATTTGCCATGTCTAGTATTGGCTAAATACGAGACTTTCAATCCAGGTAATTCTACAAAAGATAGAATGGCTGTTAAAATGATAGAAGATGCAGAGGCTAATGGCAGTTTAAAACCAGGTGGAACTATAATTGAAGGAACCTCTGGGAATACGGGTATGGGTTTAGCCTTAGCAGCTATTGTGAAAGGTTATAAAATGATTTGTGTTATTAGCGATAAGCAAAGCAAAGAAAAAATGGATATTTTGCGCGCTGTAGGTAGTAAAGTTATTGTTTGTCCAACAAATGTAGAACCTGAAGATCCAAAATCTTATTATTCAACTTCAAAAAGACTTGCTGAGGAAACACCAAACTCTTGGTACGTAAATCAGTATGATAATCCAAGTAATGCTCTGGCACATTATGAAAGTACCGGACCAGAAATTTGGAAACAAACAGATGGTAAAATAACCCATTTTGTTGTGGGCGTTGGTACTGGCGGTACAATTTCTGGTGTTGGTAAATACTTAAAAGAGCAAAACCCAAACGTTAAAATATGGGGTATAGATACTTATGGTTCAGTATTTAAAAAATATCATGAAACTGGTGAATTTGATGAAAACGAAATTTATCCGTACATAACTGAAGGGATAGGAGAAGATATTCTGCCAAAAAATGTAGACTTTAGTATTATTGATGGTTTTACAAAAGTAACCGATAAAGATGCTGCTATTTACACACAAAAATTAGCAAAAGTAGAAGGTATGTTTCTTGGGAATTCTGCAGGAGCTGCATTAAAAGGTATACTTCAATTAAAAGAACATTTTAAAAAAGATGATGTAGTGGTGGTGCTTTTTCATGACCATGGAAGTCGTTATGTCGGAAAAATGTTCAATGATGATTGGATGCGCGAGCGTGGATTTATTGAAGATGAAATCACATCAGCAGCAGATTTAGTTACTAATAATACGAATAAGCCATTAGTTACTGTAAAAACAGAAGAATTAGTATCTCATGCCATTGAGCGTATGAAAGCCCACAAAATATCTCAAATACCAGTTGAAGATTCAAGCGGATTTGTTGGTGCTATTGACGAAGCAGATTTATTAAGAAAGTATATTGAAAACAAAGACATTTCAGATTTGCCAATTAAAGAGGTCATGCATAAACCATTCCCAATAGTTGATAAAAATACGCCTATTGAAACCATATCAAAGTTATTTAATAAAGAAAATAATGCCGTATTGGTTAAATTAGAAGAGGGTAAATACCAAATTATTACCAAGTATGATATTATAAGTGCGCTCTAAAAAATTTATGAAACTACTTTAAAATAATACTATCAATTTCGAGATTAAAAGCTTCGGCTTTCTTGTTTCCAATTAAAAAAGCAATCATTTCCATTTGTTCGCCAGAGTAATTAGCGGCATCTAGTTTTCTGCCACGAAATGCAGGATACATGCTGTTAAATTTAATTTCTATGGTTTCCCAATCTTTAGAGGTTTCAAATGACGTTACATAAGAGTAATAGTCTGAATTGTTCTCTTTTATTCTGAATTGATAGGTTTTACCATCACCTTTCAGTTTAATGCAGACTTTTGTATAGTTACTCACTTTTTTGGTATCAAAACCATATTGCACCATGGAGAAGCCACCATTGTTTTCTAATGACACATCTCCAAGGAATATTCCATTTCCAGAATCGTTAATTTTAAAATCACCATTAGAACGTCCACCCATAACGACATCATCAACAATACGCCAGTTAGAAATATCACTTTTAGAATCAAAATTAAATAGGGTCATAGATGTTTGTGTTATTAGGAATATTAATAGGATAAGATGTTTCATTAAATATTAATTTATCTTATTTATTTTTATCTGAAGTGGCTGGTTTCCTCATTTTTTATAAGACTTAGAGGGTTTTATCAAAGTATAACATTTGTATGCTTATTTTCCATAAATCTTTATATTTTAGTTAGAGAAAATCATCTTTAAAAACTCTCAGCTCGGAAGGGCTATTTCAGATATTTGTAATAGCGTCATCTTTATCATAATCTATTAAACTTAGTCGTCCAATTCGATTTGATTTTTTTCGTGCTTTTAAATTTGAAATACACTTTTCATCCGAACGAATTCTTAAGCTGTTTTGAGCCTGCATTGGTAAAAAAAAAGCGTAAATAAAACATAGAGTGATTACCTAAAATTTCAATGATTCTATTTCAAGATATTGATCTTAGTGGTAATAAAAATATAGACTACAGGATAAGGCTTTTTCAAAGTATATGAAATGTATTGTAAGTTTAAAAATTACTGGATAATACCAGCACAACTTACACGAGCTCCGGCAGCTCCAGAAGGTTGTGATGTTAAATCATCAACACCAGCATGAACTAT
>NZ_CAJQQI010000017.1 GCF_905480415.1 uncultured Algibacter sp.
ACTACATTTGCACTCGCAAAATTATATTATTATGAAAGCAGGTATCGTAGGATTACCAAACGTAGGGAAATCAACGTTGTTTAATTGTTTGTCAAACGCAAAAGCACAAAGTGCAAACTTTCCGTTTTGTACAATTGAACCCAATATTGGTGTAGTAAATGTGCCAGATCCGCGTTTAGAAAAATTAGAATCTTTGGTAAATCCTGAGCGCGTCATTCCAGCTACTGTTGAGATTGTAGATATTGCGGGATTAGTTAAAGGAGCTAGTAAAGGTGAGGGTTTAGGAAATCAATTCTTAGCTAATATTCGTGAAACTGACGCTATTTTACATGTTTTAAGATGTTTTGATAATGATAACATCATACATGTTGATGGTAATATAAATCCAATTCGAGATAAAGAAACCATCGATATGGAATTGCAACTTAAAGATTTGGAAACTGCTGAAAAGAAGTTAGATAAAGTAAAGCGTGCAGCAAAAACAGGAAATAAAGAGGCTCAAAAAGAAGAGGCTGTTTTACTAAAAATAAAATCGGGTTTAGAATCAGGAATCTCAGTAAGAGCTTTAGAGTTTAATGAAGATGATTACAACGAATTTGTAAAACCATCACAGTTTATTACAGATAAACCTGTTATGTATGTATGTAACGTAGATGAAGGTTCTGCGGTTTCAGGAAATGATTATGTAGAGAAAATAAAGGAAGCTGTTAAAGATGAAAATGCAGAGGTTTTGGTTTTAGCCGTAGGCACCGAAGCTGATATTAATGAATTAGATGATTACGAAGAACGTCAAATGTTCTTGCAAGATATTGGTTTAGATGAACCTGGTGCTGCCAAATTAATTCGTTCAGCATATAAATTACTAAATCAACAAACTTATTTTACAGCTGGTGTAAAAGAAGTTCGAGCTTGGACTGTGGATATAGGTGCAACGGGACCTCAGGCCGCTGGTGTAATTCATACCGATTTTGAAAAAGGATTTATCCGAGCAGAAGTTATAGCATATGATGATTATGTGACTTTTGGCAGTGAAGCCAAAGTTAAAGAAGCTGGTAAAATGCGCGTGGAAGGAAAGAATTACATTGTTAAAGATGGTGATGTGATGCACTTCTTATTTAATGTTTAGATTTTATTGATTAATATTTTTTAATCAAAGCTTGAGCAACGTAATTCTTATATTTTATTCCTGTTGAACTAAAAATATCTATCTAAATTCGTTTTATGCAAGCGAAGAAACAATTTTGTGTTGGTGCAGGAATTGGTGTTTTTTGAATCGTACTTTTTTCATCAAAAGCGGTTATGGTAAAACTAGCACACAACTATGAGGTTGATGTTAGAAGTGTTTTGCTTTTGGCGTATGTTGTTTTCTTTTTTATTCTATACTGTACTTCTTTTCTAGTAACGTCTTCTATAAAAAGGGTTAATTGTCTAAACTTTGCGATTGTGGCTGGTATTGGGGCAGTTTGAACCATTATTTTAGCAACAATTTTTATATATGTAAGACTTACACGGCTCCAATTATTTGGTGATTTGATGATTATCATTGAAATTCTATTTGTATCTTTAAAAAAGGCAACTAAAACTTAGAATAAGGTTCTCAACAAAATTTGTTTTTCATTGTTAATTACTTTGTAACCTAGCTGTTTTATTTTTTGAAAGGTTATACTATATTAGCATCCCCTCATTAAATTTTCTAATTATTAAATGGCACAAGAAACCAAATATACCGAAGATAATATACGTTCATTAGACTGGAAAGAGCATATTAGAATGCGTCCTGGAATGTATATTGGAAAACTGGGAGATGGGTCTTCGCCAGATGATGGTATTTATATTCTTCTTAAAGAAGTTCTAGACAACTCAATTGATGAGTATGTCATGGGCGCTGGAAAAACGATAGAAATCTCCATTCAAGGCACTAAGGTGACGGTACGGGATTATGGACGAGGTATTCCATTAGGGAAAGTGGTAGATGTGGTTTCCAAAATGAATACTGGTGGAAAGTACGATTCTAAAGCATTTAAAAAATCTGTGGGATTAAACGGTGTTGGTACAAAAGCTGTAAATGCATTGTCATCGTTTTTTAGAGTTGAATCTACACGGGATAGTAAAAGTGCTTCCGCGGAATTTTCGCAGGGTAATTTAACCAATAAAGACTTATTAGAAGATACTTCAAGACGAAAAGGAACCAAAGTATCTTTCGTTCCAGATGAGATTATTTTCAAAAACTATAAATATAGAAGTGAGTATGTTGTAAAAATGCTTAAAAACTATGTGTATCTAAACCCCGGTTTAACTATAGTTTTTAACGGCGAAAAGTATTATAGCGAAAATGGTCTAAAGGATTTACTAGCTGAAAAAATTTCCGAGACAGATTTACTGTATCCAATTATACACTTAAGAGGAGAGGATATTGAAGTAGCGCTAACACACAGTAAAACACAATACAGCGAAGAGTATAATAGTTTTGTAAACGGACAAAACACCACGCAAGGAGGAACGCATCTCAATGCTTTTAGAGAATCATTAGTTAGAACTATTCGTGAGTTTTATGGAAAGAATTACGATGCTTCAGATATTAGAAAATCTGTAGTTAGTGCCATTGCTATTAAGGTGATGGAACCCATTTTTGAAAGTCAGACAAAAACCAAGTTAGGCTCTACAGATATGGGAGGTGATTTGCCAACAGTAAGAACCCATATTAATGACTTTTTAAAAACAAAACTAGATAACTATTTACATAAAAATCAAGATACAGCTGAAAAAATCCAACGCAAAATTTTACAAGCTGAACGTGAACGAAAAGAGCTATCTGGAATTAGAAAATTAGCAAAAGATAGAGCAAAAAAAGCAAGTCTTCATAATAAGAAATTACGAGATTGTCGTGTGCATTTTGGTGATATTAAAAACGGGCGTAATTTAGAGTCAACACTTTTTATAACAGAGGGAGATTCTGCATCTGGAAGTATTACAAAATCACGTGATGTAAACACTCAAGCTGTATTTAGTTTAAAAGGAAAGCCATTAAATTGCTATGGACTTAGCAAAAAGATTGTTTATGAAAACGAAGAATTTAATTTATTACAAGCCGCATTAAATATTGAACAATCTCTTGAAGACCTTCGGTATAACAATGTGGTAATTGCTACAGATGCAGATGTTGATGGGATGCATATTCGTTTGCTTCTCATTACATTTTTCTTGCAGTTTTTTCCTGAAGTAATAAAACAAGGGCATTTGTATATTTTACAAACACCTTTATTCAGAGTTCGAAATAAAAAGGAAACCATTTATTGTTATTCTGAAGAAGAACGACGGAATGCTATTGAAAAACTTAAACCAAAACCAGAAATTACCAGATTTAAAGGGTTAGGTGAGATATCGCCAGATGAGTTTAAACATTTTATAGGCGATAATATTCGTTTAGACCCTATCATGTTGGATGATAACATGTCAATTGAAGAATTGTTATCTTTCTATATGGGAAAAAACACGCCAACTCGACAAGAATTTATTATTGATAATTTGAAGGTTGAATTAGATATTATTGAGGAAAGCTAAATTAAAAATAAAGCTATAATATTACATATCAATAACAAAAAAGAAGACAAAAAAAGGTCTTATGATTATTTACATATCCATGATGTTAAGTATAATGCAAAGGAGCGTAAAATATAGGGAAGAGCATAACTTAATGGACAACCAAAAAATTAGGAATTTTTAATGACAGAAGACCAAAACGACGATTTAGTAAACGAACATAATGAGCCCCAAGAAACCATTACCAGAGTTACTGGTATGTATAAAGATTGGTTTTTAGATTATGCATCGTATGTTATTTTGGAGCGTGCTGTGCCAGCCATAGAAGACGGTTTTAAACCCGTGCAACGACGTATTATGCATTCTATGAAAGATTTAGATGATGGACGCTACAGTAAAGTAGCAAACATCGTAGGGCATACTATGCAATATCACCCGCATGGTGATGCTAGTATTGCCGATGCTATGGTGCAAATTGGTCAGAAAGATTTGTTAATCGACACCCAAGGAAACTGGGGAAATATTTTAACAGGAGATCGGGCGGCAGCATCTCGTTATATTGAAGCTCGTATTTCTAAGTTTGGATTAGATGTTGTTTTTAATCCTAAAATTACCGAATGGCAGTACAGTTATGACGGACGTAGAAAAGAACCCGTAAACTTGCCAGTTATGTTTCCTTTACTTTTAGCTCAAGGAGGCGAAGGAATAGCTGTTGGATTATCAACTAAAATATTGCCTCATAATTTTATTGAACTTATCGAGGCTTCAATCAAGCATTTACAAGGAAAAAAATTCACGATTTTACCAGATTTTCCAACGGCAGGAATAGCCGATTTTTCAAATTATAACGATGGTAATAGAGGAGGTAAAGTACGTGTGCGTGCCAAAATTTCACAATTAGATAAAAACACACTTGTAATAACCGAATTACCTTTTGGAACAACAACATCATCTTTGATAGATTCTATCTTAAAGGCTAATGATAAGGGTAAAATAAAGGTAAAAAAGATTGAAGATAATACGGCTGCTGAAGTTGAAATATTGGTGCATTTACCATCAGGGTTGTCACCAGATAAAACAATAGATGCATTATATGCATTCACGAGTTGTGAATCATCAATTTCACCTTTAGGTTGTGTTATTGAAGATAATAAGCCGCTGTTTATTGGTGTTACAGAAATGCTGCGTCGTTCTACGGATAATACGGTTCAGCTTTTAAAACAAGAATTAGAAATAAAACTTGGTGAACTTGAGGAACAATGGCATTTTGCTTCTTTAGAGCGTATTTTTATTGAAAATAGAATTTATCGTGATATTGAAGAGGAAGAAACTTGGGAGGGTGTTATAAACGCAATTGATAAAGGACTAAGGCCTCATATTAAACATTTAAAGCGAGCAGTAACAACAGAAGATATTGCACGTTTAACAGAAATTCGAATCAAACGTATTTCAAAATTCGATATTGATAAAGCACAACAAAAAATAGATGCTTTAGAAGAACAAATTGCAGAAATAAAAAATCATTTAGAGCATTTAATCGATTATGCTATTGCATTTTTTAAAAGGCTTAAAAAAGAGTATGGTGAAGGGCGCGAGCGAAAAACAGAAATAAGAACTTTTGATGATGTCGATGCAACTAAGGTAATTATACGCAATACAAAACTTTACGTAAATAGGGAAGAAGGTTTTATAGGGACGTCGTTGCGTCGTGATGAATATGTTGGCGATTGTAGCGATATTGATGATATTATCGTGTTTACTAAAGAAGGTAAAATGATGGTTACCAAAGTCGATTCTAAAACTTTTATTGGGAAAGATATTATTCACGTAGCTGTATTCAAGAAAAAGGACAAGCGTACCATTTACAATATGATTTACCGTGATGGAAAAGGCGGGCCTTCATATATAAAGCGTTTTGCCGTTACTTCTATTACACGAGATAGAGAGTACGATTTAACGAATGGAAACAAAGGTTCTGTAAGTCTATACTTCTCTGCAAACCCTAATGGGGAAGCTGAGGTTGTAACTATTAATTTACGACAAACAGGTAGTGTCAAAAAGCTGAAATGGGATATTGATTTTGCCGATATCCTAATAAAAGGTCGTGTTTCCAAAGGTAATTTAGTTACTAAATTTACAGTGAAGCGTGTAGAGTTAAAAGAAAAAGGAGTATCTACTTTAAAACCCCGAAAAATTTGGTTTGATGATACGGTTCAGCGATTAAATGTTGATGGTAGAGGAGAGCTTATAGGAGAGTTTAGAGGTGAAGATAAATTGCTTATAATAAATCAGTCAGGTGTTCTCAAAACAGTAACTCCAGAAGTTACTATGCATTTTGATAACAATATGATTGTTATGGAAAAATGGGTTCCAAAAAAACCAATTTCTGCTATTTATTTTAATGGCGAAAAGGAAATGTATTATGTAAAGCGTTTTTTAATAGACCAAGAAGGAAGAGAAGAATCGTTTATTTCTGAACATCCAAATTCACAATTAGAAATTATTTCTACCGACTGGAAACCCATGGCAGAAATTGTTTTTGCAAAAGAACGAGGTAAAGAACGTAAAGACAATTTGGAAATAAACCTTGAGGAATTTATTACTATAAAAGGTATAAGTGCATTAGGAAACCAATTAACTAAAGATAAAGTAAATCAGGTAAACCTTCTAGAATCTTTACCATATGAAGCTCCAGAAGAAGTTCATGCTGATGATTTAGAAGTCGTTGATGAAAAAGAAGTCTCAACTGAAACTAAAAGTAAATCTTCAAATACTGACTCAGATTCTGAGAATAGTAATTTAGATTCTGATGATGAAGGACAAATAACATTATTTTAAAAAATTAATAGCCTGTCACGTCAAATAATAGTTAAAACATAAATAAATTTTAAGTTCGTTTTAACTGCTTTTGTATTTTTTTAATAGCAGATTCAATAGACTTTTCGGGTTCAATAATGTTATAAGCTCCCCAAAATCTTGGATCTGAAAAACCTGAAGCTTTTTCACTTAAAATAGTGGTAGGACGAATTAATTTACCTCTTATTTTCGCAAGATTAGTATCTTGAATTTCCAAATCTGTAATGGCCATTTCACTATTCAAAGTGTATGTGTTATTGAAAAGTTTACCTTTCCAATTCACTTTAAAAGTTAGAGAAATATTACTGTAGACATAATGCCACTGGTCGTTTGTAGTTCTATAATTTACACGGTATGTGGCCTCAGTGGGATATACATCTACTTTTCTAGGTTTTTTTCTAACATACATTCGACTTGCCAATTCTCTATTCGAAACATTTAAGCTATAAACAGCATTAGTTAAAGCTAAAGTTTCGGCATCAATGTAAAGTTTGCCATAATAAAGGGGTATACTAAGACCTTCTTTTTGTTTAAAGTTAACGACATAGATTTGTCTGTTATTTATACTTGTAGAGTTACCATAACTAAACTTGTATTTAGGCAAATCTTCATCGTTAAAGATGTATTCTGGGTATTTAATAATATCGGTATATAAATTACTAAATGGCCCGCCTTGTAGTTTTAGGGCTAAAGTATCTAGTTTGGAATAATCAGTACTTTTTCTTGCTTTAATTAATTCAATATGATCCCTTCTTTTGTTATTATAGGGTTGTTTATGAATTTTAACAACTGCTTCAGAAAGAGAAGCATTTTTTCGTCGCTTTTTTATAGTTTCTCTGTAAAAAGCAGTCATTAAAGTACTTTTGTTATTGTACAGACTACTTTTCTTTTTAAGAGTTTCTTCAACTAATTCTCTAGCATTTTTAATTGTAGCTGTTATGCTAATTTCATTTAATTGAGTTATCGAAGGAGTAAGTCCTATTTCTTCATGATTCTTTATCGATGAGATTTTTAGTTCTCTTTTTTTATAGCCTAAGTGAGAGATTGTTATACTTCCTTCTAAAAAAGTATTTGGTATTTTTAAAAGAAATTCACCATCAGAATTGGTAATGGTACTAATGTTGGAGTTTTTTATAACAATGTCTGTGAAAACTAATGGCTTTTTGGTATCAGCATCAATTATCTTCCCAGTTATTTCTTTAAAAGATTTGAGGTCTTGTGCAATTAATAAGCTAGTACTCACTAAAAATAAAATGAATACTAGAGAAGTAATTAACTTTTTCATAATGAATGTTTTAACAGATGTTTAGTGCTATTAAGATATTAAAAATGCACCTGTTAACCTATTAATCAATAGTTTTTCTAACTTGTTTTTGAAAATCCAAAAACTTCGATAATAAAATCAAGTATTAGATTTTTTTATCTCTGAGTTTCGATAAAAGAAATAAGAGCTTTTGATGTATTATTAAGAATCATATACCAATGGGTAAATAATTAAAGAGTCTTTAGGAAATACGTCTAATTCTGGCTTGTATCACTTTAAAGTGCTTTAAGAATTGTACGCCATGTTGTTAGCTGCTTTTTTTATCTAAATTATACTTTGGACCTAATAGTTTTAAAGTAATAATACTCTTAACTTATTTTTTTGAATTATAGAATTTGAATAGCCTTATATTTACATGATTTTATAAATTGAAATATGAAAAAAGATTATATTCGGTTTCATGATACCGGTTATTTTTCTAAATTAATGTTTGACTTTCTTGATGAAAATCAAGAAATACAGGTATTCTATAATCGTTATCCTAAAATAGAAAATTTTAAATCTCAAATTGAAGAAAAAAGAGGGTCTTTTGATTCTGCTTCAAGAATTACATTAGCCTCTGCTCTTTCCAAACAATATAAAAAGATTGAGTCTTCAGAATTAACAATTCAAAATATTGAGAGTTTAAAATCTGAGAATACATTTACTATTACTACGGGTCATCAACTTAATTTATTTTCGGGACCACTGTATTTTCTTTATAAAATTGTTTCCACTATTAATCTTTCCAAAGAACTAAAAACTAAATATCCAGAGTGTAATTTTGTTCCTGTGTATTGGATGGCCACTGAGGATCATGATTTTGATGAAATAAATTACTTCAGTTTTAAAGGGAAAAAGTTACAATGGAACAGAGCGTCCGCCGGTGCGGTTGGTAATTTGTCTACTGAAGGCCTTGAAGATGTTTTTAAAGTGTTTTCTGAGCAGCTTGGGAATACTCAAAATGCTGAAATGTTAAGAGCTCTTTTTAGTAAGGCATATTTGGACCACGATAATTTGGCTGATGCCACGTTATTTCTAGCAAATGAATTGTTTAAAGATTATGGTTTAGTAATTATTGATGCTAATGTAGCTGAATTGAAAAGGGGATTTATTCCAATTATTAAAGAAGAACTGCTAGAACAAACTTCTTATAAATGTGTTTCCGAAAGTAATAAAATACTATCAGAGTCCTATAGTATTCAAGTCAATCCTCGTGAAATTAATTTATTTTATTTGAATAAGGACATTAGGGAGCGTATTGTTTTTGAAGATGACCTTTATAAGGTTTTAAGCACTAATATTTCTTGGAGTAAGAGTGAGATACTTAAAGAAGTCTCAGACTTCCCGGAAAGGTTTTCTCCTAATGTTATTATGCGTCCATTATATCAAGAAGTAATTTTGCCTAATCTGTGTTACATTGGTGGTGGTGGTGAGTTAGCTTATTGGATGCAACTTAAAAATTATTTTGATAAAGTAGAAATAACCTTTCCAATACTGTTATTAAGAAATTCTGCTTTAATTCAAACAGAAAAACAAGCTAAAAAACTTAAAAAGCTAGATATTTCTTTAGAAGATGTTTTCTTAAAACCAGATGCATTAATTAATAAAAAGGTCAGGGAAATATCTAATATTGATATTGATTTATCAGTTCAAAAAAATCATTTAAAACAACAGTTTGAAAACTTATATCATCTTGCAAGAAAAACGGATGAATCTTTTTTAGGGGCGATTAAAGCACAAGAAATAAAGCAATTAAAAGGACTTGAGAATCTTGAAAAGCGCTTGTTGAAAGCACAAAAAAGAAAGCTATCTGATGAGGTTGAAAGAATGACTGATATTCAAAATGAATTATTCCCAAATGGTAGTTTACAAGAACGAAATACTAACTTCTCAGAGTTTTATTTGGAATATGGTGAGCAGTTAATTCCTGATTTAATTGAAAATTTAAAACCTTTAAAAAATGAGTTTACAATTTTAACGGTATAGACTATGCACAAAACAGATATTGATTTAGTTGATATGACCATGGATGTTATGAAGTATGTTATAGACAGGCTTTCATCAACAAAACAAAAGATTGGTAAACCTAAAAAAGAAGAAGAGCTTAAAGCTTTAGTAGGTGAAACCATTACAGAAAATGGGATTGGAGGAGAGCGAGCCTTTAAATTATGGAAAAAACATTTAACCAAATGTAATGTGCCTATTGACCATCCCAGGCACTTAGCTTTTGTTCCTGCATCGCCTACAAGAGCTGCTGTAATGTTTGACTTAGTAACATCGGCATCTAGTATACATGGAGCTTATTGGATGGAAGGCGCAGGAGGGATTTTTTGTGAAAATGAAGCCATGCGATGGATAGTCTCCTTAACAGGTTTGCCTGAAGATGCTTTTGGTGTTTTTACAAGTGGTGGAACGGCTGCAAATCTTTCGGCGATTGTTACAGCTAGAGAATACTGGCGTAGCCTTAAAGAGCGAAATAATCTGGAAAAGGGCCTTATTATTACATCAATAGGGGCGCATTCTTCAATTAAAGCTATGGCTAAAGTGGCCGATATAGATGTGCTTTTAGTAGATACGGAAGATAAATTAGAAAAAGAGGCTCTAGAGGTTACAATTAAGAATTTACCAATACAACAAAGGCAACGTTTATTTGCAGTTGTTGGCACTGGAGGAACAACAAACGCTGGTATTGTAGATGATTTAGAAGGAATAGCTGCTATATGCGAAAAAGAAAATTTATGGTTTCATGTTGATGCAGCTTATGGTGGTGGAGCTTTAGTAGCAGATTCAGTGCGTCATTTATTCAATGGTATAGAAAAGGCGGATAGTATTACCATAGATCCGCATAAATGGATGTTCTCGCCTTATGATTGTGGAGCTGTTATTTATAGAAATCCAGAATTAGCAAAAAACGCACATTCTCAACAAGGTTCTTATTTAGATATTTTTAAAGATGAAGGTGCTCATGGTTTTAACCCTACAGATTATCAAATACAACTGACACGTCGCGTTAGAGGTTTACCGTTATGGTTTTCATTAGCAACTCATGGAACAGATAGATACAAAGAAGCTGTAGAAAGAGGTATTGAGTTAGCCCAAATTGCAGGTAGATTAATAAAAGAAAACCCTAATGTAGAATTGGTGAGAGAACCAAGTTTATCCTGTGTTTTATACAGAAGGATAGGATGGGATTCTGATGATTACACGCATTGGACCTATGAAAATCATGAAAAGGGATTTGCTTTGGTAACTCCTACAAAATGGAAACAAGGAGATAGTTATGAAACTGTTTCACGTTTTTGTTTTATCAATCCTGATACTACTGAAAATGATATAGATTTGATTTTAAAATCAATGGAATAATTTTTCGTTTTTTGCATATTTAGTTTTACTATAAATACTATTTTTGCGCATGCAACATGATAAGGTATTAATTTTAGACTTCGGATCGCAATACACACAACTTATTGCCCGTAGAGTGAGAGAACTCAACATATACTCCGAAATACATCCATTCAATAAAATTCCAACAAATATAGAAGACTACAAGGCCGTAATTCTGTCTGGTAGCCCAAATTCTGTAAGAGGAGAAGATGCATTGCATCCAGACTTATCAGAGATTAGAGGTAAAAAGCCAATGCTTGCCGTTTGTTACGGCGCACAATATTTAGCTCATTTTTCAGGAGGAGAGGTAGCACCTTCAAATACTAGAGAATATGGTCGTGCTAATTTATCTTTCATTCAAAAAGGTGAACCATTTTTTGCTAGTATTTCTAAAGGAAGTCAAGTTTGGATGAGTCATAGTGATACGATTAAAACATTACCTAAACACGGTGTTTTGCTAGCAAGTACAAATGATGTTAAAAATGCCGCATTTAGAATAGAAGGAGAAAATACTTTTGCTATTCAGTTTCACCCGGAGGTTTATCATTCTAAAGATGGAAAACAATTATTAGAAAACTTTTTAGTTAAGATTGCCGATATAAATCAAGATTGGACACCAGATTCTTTTGTTGAAGAAACGGTTGAGGCCATTCAAGAAAAAGTAGGAAATGATAAAGTAGTTTTAGGACTTTCCGGTGGCGTGGATTCTACTGTTGCTGCAGTGTTATTAAACAAAGCCATTGGAAAAAACCTGTATTGTATTTTCGTAAACAACGGATTACTTCGTAAAAACGAATTTCAAAGTGTCTTGAATCAATACGAAGGCATGGGGCTCAATGTAAAGGGTGTTGATGCTTCAGATAGATTTTTAGATGCTCTAGCCGGAATTGAAGATCCAGAGAAAAAACGTAAAGCTATTGGGAATTCTTTTATTGAGGTTTTTGATGATGAAGCACATAAATTAGAAGATGTTAAATGGTTGGCTCAAGGTACTATTTATCCTGATGTTATAGAAAGTGTTTCGGCTACGGGCGGACCATCCGCAACTATAAAAAGTCATCATAACGTTGGTGGATTACCAGATTTCATGAAGCTTAAAATTGTGGAGCCACTTCGTGCTATTTTTAAAGATGAAGTAAGACGCGTTGGAGCTACTTTGGGTATTGATCCTGAATTGTTAGGGCGTCATCCATTTCCTGGTCCAGGTTTAGGTATTCGTATTTTAGGAGATATTACTGCTGAAAAAGTGCGTATGCTTCAAGAAGTAGATGCTATTTTTATAAACGGACTTAAGGAATGGGGATTATACGATAAAGTTTGGCAAGCAGGAGCCATGTTATTACCTGTAAATAGCGTTGGTGTTATGGGAGATGAGCGTACTTATGAAAAATGTGTAGCACTTAGAGCTGTTGAAAGTACAGACGGTATGACTGCAGATTGGGTAAACTTGCCATATGAGTTCCTTCAAAAAACATCAAATGATATAATAAATAAGGTTAAAGGTGTTAATAGAGTAGTTTACGATATTAGTTCGAAACCACCTGCAACTATTGAGTGGGAGTAATTAATGGAAAAGGCAAAATTTTTAGCTCGATGACTTTAAGAGGAAGAAAATAGTGAACTATTCATATTCATGAGCTGAATAAATTAAAATAAAACCTAACGAATAAAGCGCTACTCTTCTGGTAACACCCATATAAAATGGCTAAAGTGTATATTATTTAGTTTTGGCATGCTATGTGCTAATAATTAAGAAAGAGGGCTTTGTTTCAATCCTTAACGGAGTATGAAACGTATATAACTAAGTAATCAGGTTTTATTATATTTATATCTTGTATATTAAACAACATGAAGAGAATTTTATTAGTACTTATTTTGGTTTTGGCATTTGGTTTTACATCGGTTGAAGCTCAAAATTTTAGCACCCATCAAGTTAAAAAAGGAGAAACTATTGAGGCTATTTCAAAGCGTTATTTTGTGACGCCTTTTGATATTTATAAGCTTAATCCCGATGCTAAAAAAGATTTAAAGCCCAATACGGTTTTAATTATTCCTATTTCTAAAGCTAAAAAACCAACGATTACAATAAACAAAGAACTTCAAGGGTTTAATGAGCATAAAACTAAACGAAAAGAAACGCTATATAGCTTGTCTAAAAAGTATAATGTTTCTGAGGATGATATAAAGAAATATAATAAGTTCTTGTATTCTAATACCTTGAGAAAAGGTGACAGATTGCAAATACCAAAATATAAAATTACGAAAATTGTTGAAGAATTAGAAGCTACCAAGCGATACACCGTACAACCTAAAGAAGGAAAATGGCGAATTGCGTATAAATTTGGAGTTACCGTTGAAGAATTAGAAGTCTTGAATCCAGGTATAACTGAAGTCTTGAAAGAAGGTGACGTTATTAATGTACCCAACTTAAAGGATGAAGCGGAAAAACAATTTGACGACCAATATAGTTACTACAAAGTATTACCAAAAGAGGGTTTTTATCGTTTAAAACTTAAATTAGATTTAGAACAAGACCAATTAGAGGCTTTAAATCCAGAGTTAAAAGAAATAGGGTTGAAGTCTGGTATGATATTAAAAATACCACATTCAGATGCGATAGAAGGGCTTATTGAAGGAGAATCTGAAGTAGTTAATTTAGTCAATAGTATTTCGGATTTTGAAACAAAGCATATCGCAATTATGCTACCCTTTAGAATGCATCGTGTTGATTTTGATTCTATATCTGATGCTAAAAAGAGCTTAAAGAAAGATCCTTATTTGAATGTGTCTCTAGATTTTCATTCAGGTGTTTTAATGGCTCTAGATTCTTTAAAAACATTAGGAATTTCTTTGAAGGTTGATGTTTATGATACGCGATATGAGGTTAGCGAAGTTTCAAGGATTATTAGAGAGAATGATTTTGAAAACATTGATGCTGTTATTGGGCCTTTAACACCGGCAAGTTTTAATAAAGTGGCCTCAGAACTTGAGAAATATAATACCCCAGTAATTTCTCCAATTGGTACAAAGTTGAAACTACATGATAATGTATTTCAATCAAGACCATCTGATGATTTATTAAAAACTAAGGTTATTAATTTTGCAAAATCAGATTCGTTGATTGGTAATATAATTATTATTGCTGACACCAAAAATGTAGCTACAGCAAATGAATTGAAGCGTGAATTTAATATAGCTAAATTGGTGTACTCCAGAAAAAGTAAAGAGGGTGAAGATGAGTTTTTTGTAACTAAAGAAGATATAGAAGGAGCTTTAAAACCTGGTAAGAACCTGGTGTTTTTAGAAACTCAAAATGAAGGGTATGCTTCAAACGTAACTAGTGTTTTGGCATCTTTAAATAATAAGGTAGATCCTGAATCAACTGAAGAACCCTCAGAAATTGTACTAGTAACTACAAATATTAATTCAGCTTTTGAAGGTGATCAAATAAACAACACACACTTATCTAATTTGCAATTTCATTTTGCTACTGCGTCTAAAGAATACAACGAAAATGATAACAATGCTTTCGTTAAAAAGTATGATAAACTTTATAACATTACTCCAAATAAAAGAGCAGTCAGAGGTTTCGATTTAACCATGGATGTGGTATTACGTTTAGTGTCTTCTGATGATTTATATACATCTGTAAATAATACACCTCTAACAGAGTATGTAGAAAATAAGTTTGCTTATAAGAAGAAACTTTTTGGAGGTTATTATAACGATTCTGTATATCTTGTTAAGTACGACGATTTAACTGTTGTTGAAGTAAAACAGTAAGATTTAAGGCTGTTCGTTTTATATTTCAGTAGCTTAAACCTGTGATTAGGATTCTTCTCTTAATAAGTTGTTTGGTTTTTGTTTAAAATGATGAACCCGTATTACCTTGGAATGAAACTTACAAATTAACGTGGCTAGATTTTAAAGCAAAACCTAATATGAATGATAGTGCAGTTGCTATATCAGCTTCAGGAATTACATTTGGTTTTTCCATCAGGCGAACAGATAAAAAAGAAGTGGTTAGTTTTTCATCAGAAGTATACGCCTATTTTTATCCAGACCAATCATGGTTTAAAATTGAACAAGCTGATGATCATATTTTAGGGCAGGAACAATTACATTTTGATTTTACTGAGTTATACGCTTGCAAATTTAGATATCGTATTTGTCTATTAAAGCTTACAAATGACGTTAGGGTGGAGTTAAATAAAATTCATACTTATATAAATGTTAAATTGTCTCAGATGCAAAACAAGTATGATAATGAAACCGATTATTCAAGAAATTTTGAAGCTCAATCAAAGTGGAGAATTTATGTGGACGCTGAACTTAATAAGTATTTAAAATACAAATCTGTAGATTAATTATATGTTATTAGATAAACAATTTTTAATCGACTTGGCACATACTAAAATGCCTTATGGAAAATACAAAGACCGTTATTTAATAGATTTACCTGAATATTATGTGGTTTGGTATCATAACAAAGGGTTTCCTAAAGGGAAATTAGGAAACATGCTAGAACAGGTTTATGAGTTGAAGTTAAATGGTTTAGAGGAACTGATTTGGAATATTAGAAAGCAGTATCCTAAAAGGAGAATTTAATTTTTAAAGCTGGTTTAAAAAAAAGACTTCAAAACTTAAATTAATTCCTTTGTGAGCATGCCATTTTGATAAGCAAAACTTTTTTATAAATCATGTCCATGATGTAAAGCTCGACTAGCAATAATACCTTGGGTACTTTATGTTTCTAATGTTGTGCTTTCAGTTTGCTCTAGTCTCCAACCAGTATGTTGGTTTTTATGTTTTGCTTTTTTAAGCATTTTTTATTTAGATTTAACTCCAATTAAAATAAAACCCTTTTTCCGAAATATATTTGTGTAATTTGTCGTTCCACAACCAATATCTAAATATAAGCCATTGGCTTTTGGATTTAGAATTTTTAAAAGACGTTCAGCGATGTATGGTTCTGCCAAACATATATCCTTAATGCTTATGCTAATATTATCATATTGCTTCCATACTTATTATTCTGTATAAACCTGACCTCTATGAGGTTTTAAAGCATCTCTGATTTCCTTCATACCCGTTTCAGATACCACCAAAAACGCAATAGAATGATTGATGTTTAATTCTTCAACCCCAGTAATGGTAATATTTAAGTCTTCTAATTTAATGTACTCTTTTAAATGAATTTCGTGGTGCTCTGCAATTTTCTTTGAGTCAGATCCACGGAAATCCCAAATTAACTTTAGTTTGCGCATATAATTTAAGTTGAAATAGTATGAGTTAGTTTTACTTCAAATATAATGTAAAAAGGAATGCGCTAAATAAGTAGTTTTAAAGCATAATAGTTATAATAATTACTTTTTTTAATCGTTAAAAAAACAACTTGTATTATAGGTCTATTTTAGTATTTTTGTAATCATTAAAAAAAAATCAGTCCATGAAATTAAGATTTTTATTTACTTTATTTTTAGCATGCTATATGTTAAATGTAATGGGACAGTCAGTTGATAAAGATGTGCTTTTTACAGTCGATAACGAACCAGTTTTTGCTTCTGAATTTTTAAGAGTTTATAATAAAAACCTTGATTTAGTTCAAGATGAATCTCAAAAGGATGTTGATGAGTATTTAAAGCTTTTTACAAATTATAAATTGAAGCTAAAAGAAGCAAGAAGTTTAGATTTGCATCAAAAGCCTTCTTACAAAAGAGAACTTTTAAGTTATAAAAAGCAATTAGCCAAAAATTATATCACTGATTCTAAAGTTACAGACGAATTGGTGAAAGAAGCTTACCAACGCATGTCGTATGAACTTAATGCAAATCATATTTTGATTAAAGTTGACGAAAATGCAATCCCACAAGATACTATTGCTGCATTTATTAAAATCACAAATTTACGAGACAGAACTTTAAAAGAAGGATTTGAAAAAGTAAGATTAGAAGTGCATAATGGACAAACTGTTTTCGGTGAGAAATTAGGTTATTTCTCAGGTTTTAGCATGGTTTATAAGTTTGAAAGTGTTGCTTATAATACCAAGGTTGGAGATGTGTCGAAACCATTTAGAACACGCTTTGGATATCACATTGTGAATGTTTTAGATAAACGCCAATCAAGAGGAGAGCGAACGGTTGCTCACATTATGGTCATTGAGAGTAAAAGGGATTCTTTAGCAGAAAAACCAGAAGTAAGAATTCAAGATATTTATAAAAAACTAAATCAAGGTGAAGCATTTGAATCTTTGGCTAAACAATTTTCAGATGATAAAAATTCAGCATCAAAAGGAGGCATGTTAAAAGCATTTTCTGGAGGACAAATAAGAGCGAAAGAATTTGAAGATATTGCTTTTAATTTAGAGAATGTTGACGATGTTTCAGAGCCATTCAAAACTGAATATGGCTGGCATATTGTAAAGTTGCATAATAAGAAGCCCGTGCCAAGCTTTGAAGCTATGAAACCTGAATTAGTTGAAAAGGTAAAACGCGATAGTAGATCTAAATTAATAGATGAAGCGTTAACGAATAAGTTAAAAACAAAGTATAATATTGGCTCTAAACACCCTAATTTAGATTATTTTGTTTCTATTTTAAATGATGATTATTTTAAAAGAACTTGGAAACTTCCTGAAGATTTTAAAGGTAGTGAGCTGTTAGTTAGAATAGGAGATAAAGAATTTGCTTATAATGATTTTGGTGTATTCTTAATTAACTCCCAACGTAATGAACCGAAAAAAGAATCTATAGAATCCTTAGTATCGAAGAAATATGACTCTTTCTTAAATGATAGTTTAGTTAAATATCAAGAGGATAATTTAGAGACTGAAAATAAAGATTACGCAAATATAGTTGCAGAATATAGAGATGGATTATTGTTATTCGATCTTATGGAGACCACTATTTGGAATGCTGCAAAAACAGATTCAACAGCCATAGAGGAATTTTATGAAAGTAATAAAGCTAATTATGTAAAGCCTAAAAGACTTGATGCTATTGTGGCCTCTTCAACTAAACAAAAAACACTTAAAAAAGTATCTAAGCTTTTAAGCGAGAACATAGTGTTAGATCAGATTAAATCTCTTGTAAATAGCAATAATAAAGTAGATGTTATTTTTACTTCTGGTATCATGGATGCTGAACACCAAGCCCTTCCAGAAAGTTTTGATTTCAAAAAAGGGATTTCAGAAATACATAAACATAATGATGCTTTTGTAGTTGTAAATGTAAAAGACGTTTTACCACAAGAACAAAAAACGTTAGAAGAGGCCAAGGGAACTGTAATTAGCGATTATCAAAATTATAAAGAAGAAAATTGGCTGAAAGATTTAAGAGGAAAGTATAATGTTGAAGTTAATCAAGACGTACTAGAAAAGGTTAAGTCTCAACTTAAAAAATAATACGTGCGCATTAAAGTCTTTTTAATAGGATTGTTAGTTATGGTGAATTCATGTGATTTTATAAAAAAATCAGATGGCAATAACCCTATAGCACGAGTTAATGAAAATTATCTTTATGAAGATGATATAAACGACTTGGTATCTGAAGATACATCAAAACAGGATAGTATACTTTTAATTCAGAATTTCATAAATAGATGGGCGACACAACAGTTGTTTGTTGATGGTGCTAAACTAAATTTAAGCGAAGAAAAGCAAGCAGCTTTCGATAAATTAGTAGTTCAGTATAAAAATGATTTGTATTCCAAAGCCTATATTGAAGCTTTAGTAAAACGAAGTATAGATATCGCTGTTTCTATTGATGAAGCTGAAGCGTATTATACCAATAACAAAGAGGTATTTAAATTAAACGAAGAACTTATTAAGTTTCGTTACATTCATTTAGATGAAAATATTATCAACTATTCGAATATTAGAAAACAATTTAGGCGTTACAATAAAATCGATAAAAAGATTCTGGATTCTATTTCTATACAGTTTAAATCCTATTCTTTTAATGACTCCATTTGGATTAAATTAACTCAAGTTATAAAGAAAATTCCAGCTGTTAATTCAGAAAACAAAAATCAACTGTTAAAAAAATCTAATTTTGTACAACTCAAAGATTCATTAGGAGTATATTTGATGCAAATTAATGATGTTTTAGTTAGAAATGACACGGCGCCGTTGGAATATGTTAAGCCAACTATTGATCAAATAGTCATTAACAAACGTAAGCTAGAACTGATTAAAGAATTAGAAAAAGATATCACAAAAGATGCTATTAAAAACAAACAATTTGAAATTTACGATTAACCTAAAACATGTATTGGCTTTATTTTTAGCTTTCGTAACAGTGAATACTGCATATGCTCAAGAAATTATCAAAGATGAAGTAAAGGAAGTTACTAAAAAAGTAGATTCTGTTGATACTTCAAAGGCGCGAAAAGTGGATGGTGTTGCTGCTGTAGTAGGAGATTTTATTGTTTTAGAATCTGATATTCAAAAAGAAAGAGATCAAGTTCAAGCAAGTGGCGGCTCTCTTGAAGGTGTAGATGATTGCCAATTATTTGGTTTAATGTTGGAAAGAAAACTATATGCCCATCATGCTATTCAAGATAGTATTCCTGTGTCTGATGCTGAAATAAGAAAAAATGTAGATTATCAAATTCAACAGTTCCTTCAACAAACAAATGGTTCAATGGAACGTCTTTTAGAATTTTATAATAAAGACGATGAGCAAGGTTTTAGAGATGAAATGTTTGAAATTAATAAGTCAAATCTACTTGCTCAAAGAATGCAAGCTAAAATTGTTGAGGAAATTGAAATTACTCCAGAAGAAGTAAGAACATTTTACAATAAAATTCCTGAAGATGAACGACCAACTTTTGGGACAGAACTTAAAGTAGCTCAAATTGTAGCTGAACCTAAGGTTTCAGAAGAAGAAAATCAAAAATTGATTGATCGTTTAAAACAATTTAAAGCAGATATTATTGAAAGAGGAGCAAGTTTCCGTTCTAAGGCTGTTTTATACTCTCAAGATCCAGGTTCAGCAAGTAAAGGCGGTAAGTATACGCTAAACAGAAAACAACCAAGAATGGTTAAAGAATTTAGGCAGGTTGCATTTGCATTACAAGAAGGGGAAATTTCAGAACCTTTTAAATCCGATTTTGGTTATCATATTGTTACTTTAGAAAAAATAAGAGGTCAAGAATATGATGTTGCCCATATTTTATTAACGCCTAAAATTTCTAGTGAAGCTATTCAAGAAGCCAAAGACCGCTTAGAAAATGTTAGAAAGCGAATTGTTGATGGTGATATTTCTTTCGCTGATGCTGCAAAAGAAGTGAGTGATGAAAAAGAAACAAAAAATGATGGTGGGCAATTGATAAACCCAACAACACAAGATTATAATTTTGAGTTGACGAGAATGGATCCAGAGCTTTATGCACAAATTCAAAATTTAAAAGATGATGATGTGAGTTTGGTTTTAAACGAAGAAGATAGAACAGGTAATGTTAAATTTAAAATTTTAATGGTTACTGATAGAATTGAAGACCATAAGGCAGACTACGCTCGTGACTTTATAAAAATTAAGGACTTAGCTTTAGAAGAAAAGAAAATTAGAGCCATTGAAGAGTGGCAAGATGAAAAAATACTTGACACTTATATAAAAGTGAGTAAAGAACACAGAGCTTGTGATTTTTCTGGTAATTGGTTAAAAAAATAGTTAGTATGTCTGATGTTGCTGCCATTGAAGAATTTGTAAAAAAGTTTAAAGTTTTAAAAACGGAAATTGCCAAAGTTATTATTGGTCAAGATGAGGTTGTAACCCAAATACTTATTTCAATATTCTCAGGTGGACATTCATTACTAATTGGTGTTCCGGGTCTAGCAAAAACTTTGATGGTTAATACGATAGCTCAAGCTTTAGGCTTAGACTTTAAGCGCATTCAATTTACTCCGGATTTAATGCCTAGTGATATTTTGGGAAGTGAGATTCTAGATGAAGATCGCCACTTCAAATTTATTAAAGGACCTATTTTTGCCAATATTATTTTGGCAGATGAAATCAATAGAACGCCTCCAAAAACACAAGCGGCTTTATTAGAAGCTATGCAAGAACGCTCTGTAACAGTTGCAGGTCATAATTATAAGCTAGACTTACCTTATTTTGTTTTGGCTACACAAAATCCAATTGAGCAAGAAGGCACATATCCTTTACCTGAAGCACAATTAGATAGGTTTATGTTTGCAATAAACTTAGATTATCCAACTTACCAAGAAGAAGTTCAGGTTGTAAAAGCGACAACAAATGACAATAAAGTGAAAGTGAATTCACTACTTTCTGCAGAACAAATTGTAGATTTTCAACATTTAATTCGTCGTATTCCAGTTGCTGATAATGTTATAGAGTATGCGGTTTCTATGGTTTCTAAAACAAGGCCAAATTCTGATGTAGCTCCAGAAATTGTAAAAACGTATATTGATTGGGGAGCGGGTCCAAGAGCATCTCAGAATTTAATTTTAGCGGCTAAAACACATGCTGCAATTCATGGAAAATTTTCTCCAGATATAGAAAATGTGCAAGCAGTGGCTCAAAGTATACTTCGTCATAGAATTATTAAAAATTACAAAGCGGAAGCAGAAGGAATTTCGGAAGAACAAATTATTAAAAGTTTGTTTTAGTGAAACTCTAACAGTTCATAATTCCAATTATATTTTTTTGAAGGATTAAGTACTACTCAGTTTGATGTTTTCAATTGCTAAATTTATGGTAACGAGATCTGCTCTATAAAAGTGAATGAACTAGTTTTTGTTATAATTTAATTGATTATTTTTTATATTATGATACAGCTTGTTAAATTATCAATTTCAATTAAAATTACTAATAAAACTCAAATCATATTAAATTATAATGTGACTATAATAATTTAATATGAGGCAGGACTGTATTGCACGTTTTATTTTTAGAAATTTACATTAATTTCGTATTTTGCGTTACTTTTTAAAAAACCAATACTTAAAATATATTTTATGGCATTTGACATCAATATGATAAAAGGTGTTTACACCAAAATGGCTGATCGCGTAGATAAAGCTCGTGAAATTGTAGGGAAACCATTAACATTATCTGAAAAGATTTTATATTCTCATTTATGGGATGGTAATCCTTCAAAAGCATTTGTAAGAGGAAAGGACTATGTTGATTTTGCGCCAGATAGAATTGCATGTCAAGATGCAACAGCTCAAATGGCTTTATTGCAGTTTATGCAAGCAGGAAAAACTAAAGTAGCTGTTCCTACAACTGTTCATTGTGATCACTTGATTCAGGCTAAAGAAGGAGCAGCGACAGATTTAAAACACGCTAATAATGTAAGTAGCGAAGTTTTTAATTTCTTAGAGTCAGTTTCAAATAAATATGGTATTGGTTTTTGGAAGCCGGGAGCTGGTATTATTCATCAAGTAGTTTTAGAAAATTATGCATTTCCTGGAGGAATGATGATTGGTACAGATTCACATACAGTAAATGCTGGTGGATTAGGTATGGTAGCTATTGGTGTTGGTGGTGCTGATGCTGTAGATGTTATGGCAGGTATGGCTTGGGAACTTAAATTCCCAAAATTAATAGGTGTTAAGTTAACAGGTAAACTATCTGGTTGGACTGCACCCAAAGATGTGATTTTAAAAGTAGCTGGAATTCTTACTGCAAAAGGAGGAACAGGAGCTATTGTTGAATATTTTGGCCCTGGAGCAACTTCAATGTCTTGTACAGGAAAAGGAACAATCTGTAATATGGGAGCTGAAATAGGAGCAACAACTTCAACATTTGGCTATGATGAATCGATGGAACGTTATTTGCGTGCTACAGATAGAGCAGATGTCGCTGATGCAGCGAATGAAGTAAAACAACATTTAACTGCAGATGCAGAAGTGTATGCAAATCCAGAACAGTATTTTGATCAAGTTATTGAAATTAATTTATCTGAATTAGGACCATTATTAAATGGACCTTTTACTCCAGATTTATCTACTGAAGTAGGATCTGCGATGACAGAGAAAGCAAAAGCTAATGATTGGCCAATAAAAGTAGAATGGGGATTGATAGGTTCTTGTACAAACTCTTCATACGAAGATTTATCACGTGCATCATCAATTGCACAACAAGCTTTAGATAAAGGTTTAAAAATGAAATCAGAATTAGGAATTAACCCTGGTTCTGAACAAGTACGCTTCACAGCAGAACGTGATGGCATCCTTGGAATTTTTGAAAACTTAGACGCTAAAATATTTACTAATGCTTGTGGTCCCTGTATTGGGCAATGGGCGAGGTATAGTGACCCTAAAAACGCACCAAAAAATAGTATAGTACATTCTTTTAATAGAAACTTTGCTAAGCGTGCTGATGGTAATCCTAATACGCATGCCTTCGTGGCATCTCCAGAATTAACAGCTGCAATTGCCGTTGCGGGTCGTTTAGATTTCAATCCATTAACAGATAAGTTAATTAATGAAAACGGCGATGAAGTCATGTTTGATGAACCGACAGGATGGGAATTACCCCCAAAAGGTTTTGAGGTAAAAGATAACGGGTATCTTGCGCCAGAAGCAGATGGTAGCCGTGTTCAAGTATCAGTAAAGGATGATTCAGAGCGTTTACAATTATTAACACCTTTCCAACCTTTAGGGAGTACAATCAATGGTGCTAAATTATTAATTAAGGCTCTTGGAAAATGTACAACCGATCATATTTCTATGGCTGGTCCATGGTTACGTTTTAGAGGACATTTAGATAATATTGCAAACAATACTTTAATTGGTGCTATTAATGCATATAACGAAAAAACAAATTTTGTTAAAAACCAATTGACTGGTGATTACGGAGGAGTTCCAGATGTGCAACGTGAGTATAAAAAAGCAGGGATAAATACCATAGTAGTTGGAGATCATAACTACGGAGAAGGCTCTTCTCGTGAACATGCTGCAATGCAACCAAGGCATTTAGGTGTAGCAGCGGTTATCGTAAAATCTTTTGCACGTATTCATGAAACGAACCTTAAAAAACAAGGGATGTTAGGGTTAACGTTTGCTAATGAAAGCGATTACGATTTAATTCAAGAGAATGATACATTTAATTTTGTAGATTTAAACGAGTTTGCTCCAGGAAAGCAATTAACGCTAGAGGCAGTTCATGAAGATGGATCTAAAGATATTATTAAATTGAATCATACTTATAATGATGCACAAATTGTGTGGTATAACGAAGGTTCTGCGCTTAATTTGATTAAGAAACAGAACGCATAGTTTTCCATAATTATATATTTAAAAATCCAGCTTTAAAGCTGGATTTTTTTATTCACAAAAGTACTATTTTTCAGTATTACCGAAGGGTTTTGCTTTCAATAATCGCTACTCTTATGCGGAGACACCCATCAATTATCCTGCGGTGTTCGCAGTATAACCCTTCGATCCCTAAAGTAATTATTCGTCAGTTGATTGGTGTTTAAATTGAAATTTAATTTATTTTTGGATGGTATGTTTAACGTCTTATTAAACTACGTTTTAAGACTGTTTAGGTTGTTTTATTACAATTAATATTAAACGTTATTGGCAACTGGTAGTCAAACCCGATTATAAATCCAGTTAGGTATAATTCTTAAGATTAATGCAATTATATACCATCGCCTTGTTACATATCCAACAGTTTGTTTTTTTTTAATAATATTAAAAATTTGTTGAGCTGCTTTTTCTTTTGGAGCCATCCAAAAGTGTTTTTTGTTTACAAGTCCTGTATCTACAAAACCAGGTCTTATATCGGTTATAGTTATGGAAAGATTTGATTTTTCCGCCTTCTGTCTTAGGCCTTGTAAATAACTTATTTGGTATGATTTAGCCGCATGATATGCAGGGGCTATTCTATTTCCTCTAAGACCAGCTATTGAAGTAATAGTCACAAAGTGCCCATGTTGTTTACTTTCAAAATACTTGTAAGCTTTATCGGCTATTTCTGTAAAACCTAAAACATTTAATTGATTAGCCTCATTTTCTATTTCAAAACCTAGATTTTTGTCCAAATGCCCAATTCCAGCAGAAAAAACTAACAAATCTAGGCCACCTAACCAGTTTATTAAATCATTAATGACTTTAGAGTTTCCATGAGACGCACAATCCAAATATTTGACACTTAAATTAGTATTGGAGATATGATTTAATTCTTTTAGAATATTTTTTTCTATACCTGTTATGCCTACTTTATAATTGTTATTCAATAGTACTCTTGCTAAGGCACGTCCAATACCTGTAGATGCTCCAATAATAATTGCCTTTTTCATTTATGGTGATGATTACCAATGTTCTGTACCTAAAAGGTAGCTAAATTTTATGACAAAGTCAAGTTATCAGATATATTGCCTTTATTAATTTATGTGATTTTTAAACAAAAAATATATAGCGAGCGCCAAGAGAACTTGTCTGAATTATAGAAAGTTGTAAAGTATACTAATAACGCTTAAAGCTATTATTGAAGTCAATATTTTCATTTCAAAAAAATCAAATATCGTACTTTTACAAAAATTTTAAAAATGAATTCCAGAACAAACCAACTAAAGGCATTTGATAGATTATTAACCATAATGGATGAGTTACGTGAGCAGTGTCCGTGGGATAAAAAACAAACCATGGAAACCCTACGCCATCTTACTATTGAGGAGACTTATGAATTGGGTGATGCTATTCTAGATAAGGATTTAGAAGAGGTTAAAAAAGAACTTGGCGATGTGCTCTTGCATATTGTATTTTATTCCAAGATAGGAAGCGAATCCAAGGATTTTGATATTGCCGATGTATGTAACAGTATTTGTGAAAAATTAATACATAGACATCCACATATTTACGGTGATGTTAAAGTGGAAAATGAAGAAGATGTAAAAAGAAATTGGGAAAATTTAAAACTTAAAGAAGGGAAAACAAGCGTTCTAGAAGGTGTACCAAAAAGTTTGCCTGCTTTAGTAAAAGCTAATAGAATTCAAGAAAAAGTTGCAGGCATTGGTTTTGACTGGGAAGAGCCAAGCCAAGTTTGGGAAAAAGTAGAAGAGGAGTTAAACGAGTTTAAAGTTGAGGTACAGTCTGGCAATCAAGATAAAATGGAAAGCGAATTTGGAGATGTCATATTTTCTATGGTAAACTATGCGCGCTTTTTAAACATCAATCCAGAGAATGCTTTAGAACGTACCAATAAAAAATTCACTAAACGTTTTCAATATTTAGAAAGTAAAGCGAAAGGATTAAATAAACAACTTACAGATATGACTTTAGCTGAAATGGATGTATTTTGGGAAGAGGCTAAAAACCTTTAGGCTTTATAATATTGTTGTTTGTTTTAAACATTATTTAAAAATTAGAAAGTCTAATAAATATTCATTTTATCCATATAAATCTTTATTATTAATTAGCGTGCAAAAAAACAAATTACATAGTATTTTATATTATGTTTTAGTATTAACAACTAGCTATTGTTAGTATAAAATTAATAAAGCTTTTTAATCTTTTGAAGTTTTGCTTTCCATAAGTCTAAAGCTTCTTTATGATTTTTAATATTGCCATGTACTTCCTTTACAAGAGGATTATCCTCACCAACATTTGTGAAAAATTGCAAGTTATTTTCTAGTTGATTGATTTGTCCTTTTACTTCATCTATTTTTTTGCGAATAAAAGAGTGTTCATTATCTAAGTTTCTAGAATCATCCGAAGTACTCAAACTATCAAGCTTATTTTCGTACTTAATCATTTCCGCTTCAGTTTTGTCAACTTTTAAATCTGTTAACAAGCTATCAATCATCTTTTGAAATTTCCCGTCGATATAGCGTTTATCACTAGGTACACGACCTAAATTTTGCCATTGCTTAATTTGATCTTTTATGGTTTCAACCCCTTCTTTTTTGTCTTCTGGTAGTTTTAAATCTTTTAAGCTTTTTAAAAATTCATTCTTTTTATTGTAAGCTTCAACTTGCTCTTCGCTTGCTGCGTTTCTTTTGGCATGAATTCTATCAAAATATTGATTGCATGCCGCTTTAAAACGCTTCCAGATTTTATCACTGTCTTTTCTAGGAACATGACCAATTTTTTTCCAGTCACCTTGAATCTTTTTCATTAAAGGTGTAACAGATTCAAAGTCATCACTCTCTTTATTATCTTCAGCAATTTTTATTAAATCAAGCTTAAGCTGTAGATTTTTATATTGGTCTTTTTTTAGATCTTTATAAAAGACATTCTTTTTTCTGTTAAATAACCTAACAGATTCTTTAAATTTTGCCCAAGTGGCTTCATTCACTTTTATTGGTACTTTACCAGCATTAAAGAATGCGTCTCGGAGCACTTCAACTTCTTTGATTTTATTTTGCAATGCACCATGAGAACTGTTTTCCTGAATAGCAATTTGTTCAATTTTTAAAATAATCTCTAGTTTATGCTCAAGATTTTTTTCGTAAACTTTATCTATTTCTTTGTAATAGACTTGGCGTTTGTCGTTAATTGTTTTTGTAGCCACTTTAAAACGTTCCCAAATAGCTTCTCGATGTTCTCTACCAACTGGCCCAAGTTCTTCTTTCCACATTTTGTGCAGTTCTTGCAACTCTCTAAAAGCACGCATGATATCGTCATCTTTAGCTAACTCTTCAGCGCGTTCAATGATTAATAATTTCTTTTCTAGATTATGTTTAAAATCTAAATCGCGTAAATCTCTATTGATATGTAAAAAATCGTAGAACCGTTCTACATGGTGGTGATAACTATTCCATGCATTATTGTATTTATCTCTTGGAATAGGCCCGGTATTTCTCCATTGTTCTTGTAATTCTTTAAAGTGCTTATAGGTTGTATTAATATTTTCTTCAACATTAATTAAGCCTTTTAATTCCTCTATGATTTCAAGTTTATCGACTAAATTTTGCTTTAAGTTTTTTTCTAAACCTTGGTAATGCTCATTAACCTTTTTTCTATATTGTCTATAAGCTTCTTTATATCTTTTTTGAACAGGTGAGGAGTAATGAAAGTCTATTTCATTACCTCCTTCATTTATGAAATCCTCTTTCTTTTCATCAACTAAAGCTTGAAGTTTTGTTTTAAATTCTGAGTTAATATCATCAATGTGAGATTTAATAGCTTGAACTTTTTCGTTCTTTAAAAGTTTTTCTAACTCTATGACTAGAGCTTCTAAAGACATAGTGTCGTAAGCTTTTACTTCAATAGTGTGTCTATCCTTATTGCCTTCATCTTCAGCGTCTTCAGCGTTTGATTCTTCTATTTCATTGAGGACTTTATCGTGTTCTTCTGCAGTTGCTGAGTCCACAATTTTTTCGTTATGGATAGTTTTATCTGTTGCAGTAGCTTCATCGGTTGTTTCTGTAGCATCACTAGGCGCGTTTTCAACATTTTCTTCTTCAATACCCTGATCTGGTTCAGTAGATTCATCAATTACGTCTACATCGCTAGATGTATCTTCTGTATTTTGATTGTCATTTAATTGAGCGGAATTATCATTAGAATTTACTTCTTCAGTTCCGTCTACTTCTTCAGATTTATTAATATCAGACATTTTAAAAAATGTTAAGGTTCGTAAAAATTACTTTAAGCATTAAAGATACTAACAAGTCTAGTATTTACAAAGCACTATAAGATTTTAATTGTGCTATGGAAGTTTTATTTTAGATTCCAGATAGACCAAGCTTTCTCGGCTTGAAACTCAAGCATAAGGAACCCGTTAATCGTTGTAGCTCGATTTTTGTTTCCAAGTTTTAAAAATTTAGTTTCTTGTGGGTTATAGATTAAATCGAAAAGAATATGTTTTTCATTTATAGCATGGTATGGAATATTTGGACAATCTTCAATATTAGGAAATGTTCCTAAGGGTGTTGCGTTGATAATAATTTGATTGTCACTAATATCATCTTCAGTTAATGTCTCATATGAAAAACCAACACCATCAGATAATTTTCTAGAGACGTATTGATATGTTATTCCCATTTCATCTAAAGTATACGCAATGGCTTTACTAGCACCGCCGGTACCCAAAATTAATGCCTTTTTATGATGCGATTTTATAAATGGTTTCAGTGTTTTTTTAAATCCATAACAATCTGTGTTATATCCTACCAATTTTCCTGTCTTTGTTATTCGTATCGTATTTACTGCTCCAATAGCTTTAGCTTTTTTATTAACTTTATCTAGAAACGGAATAACTTGCTCTTTATATGGAATGGTTACATTAAGACCTTTTAAACCTTTAGTGTTTTTAATTATAGACGGAAATAAATCAATATTGTCAATATCGAAATTTTCATAAGACGTATTTTTAATATTTTCATTTTCAAACTTTTTTTTAAAGTATGTTCTTGAAAACGAATAAGATATATCTTTACCTAAAAGGCCTAGTTTGTTCATGTTACTTTTCTTGTTTTTTGTCCGTACCACTCTAAGGCCAAAACTATAGCAATTCCTATAATAATGAAACCAATAGCATAGTAAGTTTCAATATTTAATTCTGGTCTAAAACGTTGATAATTTTCTATTATTTTTTCTCCTGTTGAATCTAATAGAAAATTGCCGTCATCCCTTAATTTGTATATGGTGTTTTTCCAAGGCCATACGACACCTAGTGATCCTATAATAAAACCTATAATTGTAGAAAGTGTAATACTTTTATAATGATTTAAAATATAACTTAACACATGTGAGAAGGTAACTAAACCTGTTACGGAACCTAAAGTGAAAACTACTAAAACTTTCAGTATTCTTAATCGTTCATTATTTTCAATAAAACTAAAATCTCCACTGATGATTTCAAAAAAGGTATCAAATAGGGCATTTACAGAATCGACTAAAAGCAAGACGTAATTTCCTAAAATAATAAGGATGAAAGATCCAGAAAAACCAGGTAAAGTCATACCAGAAACGCTAATGATTCCACAGAAAAAAACAAACCAAAGATTATCATTTTCTTTTGCAGGATTTAAAAAACTAATGCTGACTCCTAACAAGATTCCTAGGGCTAGAGATGTATACGTTTTATAGTTCCAATCTTTAAAGTCTTTATTGATATAATAAATTGAGCCAATAATCATTCCAAAAAAAACACTCCAGACATAAAGTTCATAATGCTTTATTAAATAATCTAAAACTTTCGAAACACTAAAATAACTAACAATCATCCCAAAGAATAACAAAGCTAAAAAGCGACCATTAATATATTGGTAAAAACTTTTAAAACGACCGTTAAATAGTAATTTAAAAGCTTTTTTATTTACTTTTCTCAGCGAATAAATAAACTCCTCATAAAAGCCAGCAACAAAAGCCACAACCCCACCAGAAACTCCAGGAACTTTATTTGCTGCCCCCATGCCTAATCCTTTTAAGATTAGAAAAATTTTATCTGTAAGTGTTCTGGTACTTTCCATTCCTATTTTTTAGAACCTAGCCTTTCCAAAATTAAAATAGTTAAAAACCCTACAATCATTAAAACTACTGCAAGTAGAATTTGATTTTCTCCATCAAATGACAAAGGTGATACGCTTTCTTGTAGCAAAGGAGATTTTATACCTTTAGAGTTGGTATGCCATGTTAACGTTTCTTTCCATGGCCAGACTTTATTTAACGACCCAAAAATGAAACCCGTTAATAGGGCTAAAGTAACATTATGGTAATGTTTGAAAAGCCATTTTAGAAGATGGCTAAAGCTGAGTATACCTAATAGCGCTCCTACTACAAAAATCATAATTTTTTTAATATCAATGTCATGAATGGCATTACTAAGTGTCTTGTATGCTCCAAGAATGATAAGAATAAAAGAGCCAGAAATACCTGGTAATATCATAGCGCAAATTGCTATAGCTCCAGCTAAAAATAGAAACCATGGGCTTTCATTTGTTCCTAAAGAGGGTAATTTACTTATGTAAAATGCAATACCTGCACCAATAATTAATACAATTATGGAAACAAGATTCCATTTTGTAATTTGTTTTCCAACAAAATAGATACTGGCTACAATAAGACCAAAAAAGAATGACCAAATTAAAACGGGATGATGCTCAAGTAAATATTTGGCTAGTTTCATAAACGATACAAAACTGATTATAATACCAGAAAGAAGTGCCAATAAAAAACTACCATTTACTTGTTCCCAAAAAGCTTTAAAGCCTTTACTAAAAAGTGTTTTAAAAAGCGATCCATTTACATTACTAATTGAAGTTATGAGTTCTTCATAAATACCAGAAATAAAGGCGATAGTGCCTCCAGAAACGCCTGGTACAGCATCTGCAGCTCCCATGGCTAATCCTTTAAGTGAAATGATCAAGTAATCTTTAAGACTTCTTTGCATATTTTAATTTTACATGAATTCCAAAGGTATACATTTGGTCACTAAAAAAAAATTTATCTAAGAATATGAAAACTTACTTACAGATTTGTTTAAGTATATTTTTTACTAGTAATTCTTTTGTAACTTTAGGAAAGAGTTCTTCAATAATAAAAGCATAGTCTTCGTTGTGTTTTAAGCCGTTTTTAAGATAAAATGTTGCTTTATCATGTTCCTTTAAAGTAAAATATGATCCTGCTAAACGATACTCTAATTCAGCACTTTCAGGATAAAAATCAATAGCTTGCTCAAAGTTAGAAATGGCGGCTTCTAGTTCTCCTAATTTAATTAATAAGTCTCCCCGATCTAACCAAGTATTTAACTCGTAATTACCTAGCTCTAAAGTTTTTTTGTATCCGCGTTCAGCTTCTTCATAGAACTTTAATCGTTGGTTGATTTGAGCATATAATTTCCAATAAATAACATTTTCAGAATCTATGTTTATAGCTTTATTTATAAAGAAAAGTGCTCTTTGATAGTCGCTTTTTTTATTATAAAACTTTGTAATAGCAATCCAGCCTTTGTCTAATAAAGGATCTTCATGAACTGTTCTGTCGTAGTACTGAATCGCTAAATCGTCATTCCCTAATTTTTCGTGACAGATTCCAATACGCAATAATGCAAAAGAAGTTGGTTCATCTAATTTTAAGGTAATGGTATAGTTTTCAATGGCATCTTTATAACGCTTAAGTTTTTCTAATACTTTACCACGTTCAAGATATGCTCCAACAAATGTATCATCAGATATGATCGCAAAATCAAAAGATGTTAATGCTTTATTATAATCTTTTAAAGTGCAATATTGTTTGCCTAATTGATGCCATGCCACTTCACAGTAAGGGCTTTTATCTAAAAACAGATTTAAATAAGATATAGCATCATCATTTTGATTTAAAAATTCAAAGCAGTAAATAATATTATAAAGCGCAGAATAATCATTAGTGTCAGACTCTAAACATTTAATGAAATAAGTTTTAGCATCTTCATACTTATCTAGAAATAAATATTCCATGCCAATAAGTGAATATATATCTACAACATCATCAGTAAGTTCTAAAGCTTTTTTAAGTACATCTATGGCTTGCTCATGATTATCTTTCTTCGAAAAAATATTAGCTTTCTGAATGTATATTTCCTCATTCATAGGATTAATAACATACAATTCATTTAAGAGTTTATCAGCTTCAGAAAGTTTGTCTTCAAAGACATAAATTTCTACTTTAAAAAGTTTTAAATTAATAGAAGTTGGATGCTGATCTAAACCTAATTTAATCGCTTTTTTAGCTAAGGCTATTTTACCTTGATTTAGGTAATGGTGAATAATGTTTTCGAATTCTTCTGAATCGAAGAATAAAACATGATTTGTTTTTAACATCGATTCAAACTTGGTAAGAGGCAAATTGTTGTTGTCATTATGACTAAACTCCATAAGCACATTTGTAAGTTTATACTTGACTAAATTTAAGCTTCTATTTGCTTTTTTACTGAAGATCAAACAATTGTTTTTAACAAAGTAATCAACATATGTATATTTATGAAGATTTAAGTTGCTATTGTGTTGATTTCAAGTATTTTGAATAGGTGTTAGTTATGTAGTATTTCGTCTAAAATGGCAATAATTATCTGACACCCTTCGATGATTTCGACATTTGAGATGTTTAAAGGCGGTGTTATCCTTACTGCTTTGGGTTCAAAAAGCAACCAAAAAAGTATTAAACCACGGTTTTGAGATTTAAGAATTAAAGAATTTGTTATAGTTTCAGAGGAAGTAATAATAGCAAGCATAAGTCCTCTACCTCTTATTTCAGAAATTAAAGGATGTACGAGATGCTTTCTAAAAAGTTCTTCCTTTTCTAGAGCTTCTTGCATTAAATTACTTTCGGTAATTTCTTTTAGAGTCGCTAATGCCGATGCAGCAATAACTGGGTGTCCACCAAAGGTTGTTATATGCCCTAGCTTAGGATTGTCTTGAAGTACATTCATTAATTTACTAGATGCCGTAAAAGCACCAATAGGCATGCCGCCTCCTAAACCTTTACCTGTAACTAAAATATCTGGTAGGCAGTTGTAGTTTTCAAAACCAAAAAGTTTGCCAGTACGTCCCATACCTGGTTGTATTTCATCCAAAATTAAAAGCGCTCCAACTTTATGGCACTGATTTTGAACTTTTTCTAAATAGTCATCCTTTGGTTCAATAAACCCAGCACCACCTTGTATAGTTTCTAAAATAACACAAGCCGTTCTAGTTGTTATTTGATCTAAATCTTCTTCACTATTAAAGCTAATGAATTTAACATCTGGCAAAAGTGGTCTGAATGCTTGTTTTCGTTCTTCATACCCCATGATGCTTAAAGCCCCCATAGTACTGCCATGATATGCTTTGTTAGCGGCAATAATTTCACTTCTTCCTGTTGCTCTTTTGGCTAACTTTAATGCGCCTTCAATAGCTTCGGTTCCAGAATTAGTTAAATACGTTTTTTCTAATGATTCGGGCAGATGTTTTGCTAATAGCTTTGTAAGTTCAACAGCTGGTTTTTGAATGTATTCGCCATAAACCATAACATGCATATAGCTATCTAGCTGATTCTTTATGGCACTTATAACTTTTGGATGATTGTGACCTAAAGGACAAGCTGAAACTCCTGCAACAAAATCTAAATATCTTTTTTTGTTGGTATCAAATATGTATACCCCTTTTGCATGAGAAATTTCCATAGCCAAAGGATGTGGTGTAGTTTGAGCTTGGTATTTAAAAAAATCAGCCTTCATTGTTAACTATTTTTCTGGTAGTGGTTTTTCAAGAAGGAATTTTTTTCGTTTATTTTTTTGAAGTGTTTTATTTTTAGAAACCCCTTTTGCTTTAAATGTGTTTTTTGGTAAATTTCTTGAAGCTTTTGAAATGGTACCTTTTTTAATTTTTGCCTTGGTATCAGCTTTCTTAATTCTTTTAATTAAAGTTTCGTCAACAAAATCTTCTTGTGGTATGTAATCATCCAAACCTTTAATTATTGGTAACTCTAAAGGCGGATCATCTTTAAATAAATCGTCAACACTTCTTGGTCGTTCTTCTTCTCGCCAATCAAAACCTTTAAGAATTCTTTCTTTTTCTGGGAATTTAGATTCAGGATATAAATTCCCGTCAATTTGATTATATCTCGTATATTCATCAATATCTCCATCGTCAAATAAAATGGTAATGCTACCAGATTTTGACTTATCAATACCAATAAGTTCTTGTTTGTCATTTCTAGCATAGAAAATAGATTCTGCATTTTTGGTAACATCAACTTGCTTTAATCGATTTTCTTCATCAAATAATCCAACTAACCGTTTACCAGAAATTTGATTATATCCGTTTTTACTGATGGTGTCCTTGCTGATAATAAAAGCATTATCAAAAACAAGAAGTGAGTCAATTTTTTCTGTTTCTTTATTAGATAGTAAATGAATAGTATCACCTGTCATTTGATTTCCTAAATTCCAAAGAATGGGTTTTTGTATAACAGAAAACTTATCTCCCGAAGATAAAGCTGGAAGATTTAATAATTTAGTGACACCTGTATTTTGATCTGAATGAATTGAGTCTGATTTACCGCTTAAATCCCTTTTAAAAATTTTAGCATTATAATATGCTTTAATAATACGGTTGTCTGTCTTACCAGTAACCATAATCTTGTCAGCGTGTATATAAACAGAATCTTTCTCTTGAACAGTTATAGCCAAAGCGCGTTTTGTAATAAATAAAGAGTCTTTTTCCTTAAACACTTCAGCGTAATGCCCTTTTACAACACTATTGTTTATTGTGTCTGTTACTGTTATATTATTTGTTGCTGAAGCAAAACTTGAATTGTTATCAAAGTATAAACTATCACCCTCAACAATTCTATTGTCATAATCAATTCTTGCTTTTTTAAGTGCATAACCAATTTTGTTTTCAGTATCATAAAACCCTTTTTCGCAATATGTTTTACTAGTTTCTGTGGTTATCGTTGAAGGGCCAAAAAGATAAGCATAACCAGTATCAGAATAAAAATCAAAGTAATTTGAATTTATTGTAGTTTCATCACTTACTAACACCACGTCTTCAACAAACTGATATTTTTTAAGATTCATGTAATACCTTCCTATCATACTAGTAATTGTGCCAGATGAATCTTTTACAACATTACCACCACTTCTATAATAGGCTTGTTCTTTAGCTCGGTCAAAGTATAGGGTATCAGAAGAAATAGTCGAATTTTGGTCTTTCATAACGACATCGCCACTTGCAAAAGCAAATTCAGTAATGCCACTATATTCAATGTATTTTGAAGTCATGTTTATAGTATCACCTTGCTTTAAGATGACATTTCCATAAGCTTCAATGAAATTTTCTTTACTATAATGTATGGCTTTGTCGCACCACAAGTTTGCGCCACCATGTTCAATATGAACTTGTTCGGCATCATCTCGAGTTAATATTTTGGCTCCAGGGTAATTCTCTTCATCAATAGTTAATTTACCAGCATATTCAATTTGAATTTGCTTTTTTGATTGCGCATTTAAATCAATAGTTGATACAAAACCAATTAACAGAATAAAAAATAGAGCTTGTAGTTTGTTCAAAATGTAAAAAGTTTGTCGTAAAAATAACGATAATTATAATGTATAATTGTTTTCAAACAAAAAACGCTCCAAAATATTTTGAAGCGTTTTTTTATTCCTTGAATTTCAAGAAAATCAATTATTCCTAAAAATAGTCTGTTTTCTGTCTGGTCCAACAGATACTATGGTTATAGGGATTTCTAATTCTTTTTCTAAAAACTCAATGTATTCATTTAATGTTTTTGGTAATTGTGACGCTTCAGACATTTCAGTTAAGTCTTCATTCCAACCACTAAAATCAGAATAGATAGGTTCTACATTTTGAGGTTCAATATTGTATGGTAAATGAGAAATAACTTCACCTTTGTATTTATAAGCGGTACAAACTTTCAAGGTTTTAAAACCAGAAAGTACGTCGCCTTTCATCATCATAAGTTGGGTAACACCATTTACTTGACACGCATATTTTAAAGCTACTAAATCTAACCAACCGCAACGTCTTGGGCGACCTGTAGTAGCACCAAATTCATTGCCAATCTTAGCCATCATTTCACCATCTTTATCAAATAACTCCGTAGGGAACGGGCCAGAACCAACACGAGTTGTATATGCTTTAAAAATTCCAAATACATCTCCAATTTGATTTGGCGCAACACCTAAACCAGTGCATGCACCAGCTGCTGTTGTATTACTAGATGTGACAAATGGATAAGTTCCAAAATCAATATCTAATAAAGAACCTTGAGCGCCTTCTGCTAAAATAGTTTGTCCAGATTTTTGTGCTTGATAAATGTATTCTTCTGAATCAATAAATTTTAAAGATTTTAAAACCTTCACTGCTTTAAAGAATTCTTCTTCTAATTCTTTTAAATCATATTCAATTTCTACATTATAAAAAGCAATCATAGATTCATGCTTATTAGCGAGAGCTCTATATTTTTCTTTCCAATCACTTAATTCTAAATCACCTACACGAATACCGTTTCTTCCGGTTTTATCCATGTATGTTGGTCCAATTCCTTTTAGAGTAGAACCAATTTTAGCTTTTCCTTTTGAAGCTTCACTAGCAGCATCAAGCAATCTGTGAGTTGGTAAAATAATATGTGCTTTTCTAGAAATCATTAAAGATTTTCTATAATCTACATCCTGTTCTTCTAATTTATCAAGTTCACCTTTAAAAATCACTGGATCAATTACTACACCGTTACCTACTAAATTAGTAGCATCATCATGAAAAATCCCTGAAGGAATTGTGTGTAACACATGTTTTCTGCCATTAAAAACTAAGGTGTGTCCTGCATTTGGACCACCCTGAAAACGTGCTATAATATTATAGTTTGAGGTTAGTACGTCAACAATTTTTCCTTTGCCTTCGTCTCCCCATTGTAGTCCTAGTAGTAAATCTACTGCCATTGTAAAAAATTAGTTATTAGTTGTTGATTTTCTATTTCCGTAAAAATAGAGTGAGTGGTTATTTATTTCAATATCGAAAACTTCTTCGATTGTTTTTTTTATAGATTGAATTCGTGGGTCGCAAAACTCAATAACTTCCCCTGTATCAGTAAGAATAACGTGATCGTGCTGTCTATCAAAATATGACTTTTCATAGTGTGCCTGATTTTTTCCAAATTGGTGTTTTCTAACCAATTTACATTCTAAAAGTAGTTCTATAGTGTTGTAAAGCGTTGCACGAGATACACGATATTTTTTGTTTTTCATACTAAGATATAGGGATTCTATATCAAAATGCTCGGTATTATTATAGATTTCCTGAAGTATGGCGTAGCGTTCGGGTGTTTTGCGGTGCCCGTTGCTTTCTAAAAAGCTGGTAAATACGCTTTTAACAATCTCTTGATTTTTTGAATCTGCCTTTCCGTCCATAATTGCATCGCAAATTTACACTTTTATATCAAAAGAATATATAAAACAATCTAAAATAATTTGGAATATATTTTTATGTATTTAGGTAAAAATCACAGTTATAATAAAACTTATTACTAGAGATTTAACATCAAGACAGGCCTGAAGAAAGTCATTGTTAGCCTATTATATATTTTTTCTTATACTCTTCTTACTTTATCGATACCATTAATTTTTTTAAGTTTATCTAAAAGCTTCTTTATTATAGTGTTGTTCTTAACAACCACATTAATTTTTCCAGAAAAAAGCCCGTCATTACTTTCAAAACTTATGCTTTTCATGTTTACAAGCATGTTTTCCGAAATAATGTTGGTAATATCGTTTACTAAACCAATATGGTCTATTCCTGTAATTTCAATTTTCACAAAAAACTCTTGTTGTGTAGAATCTATCCATTTTGCAGGCATGATTCTGTAAGCATAATTAGATTGCAAACTTACCGCATTAGGGCAATTCTTTTTATGAACTTTAATGCCTTCATTTACCGTTAAAAAACCAAATACACTATCACCAGGTATGGGGTTGCAACAATTAGCCAGTTTATAATCTAGTTTTTCTTCTTCTTTACTAAAAACAAGAGAATCATATTTTAAAGTAACTTCTTGTTTTCCTAAATCCTCTTTTGTTACAGTTTGTTTCCTGGATATTTTATTCTTGATATAACTCATTAAAACATTACCTCTTGAAGAAGCATAATTTTTTAACATGATATTATCAATAGAGCCAATTCCAATTCTATAAAATAAATCTAGACTGGTTTTTAGTTTGAAATAATTAACCATTTTATTAATGGTTTTTTCATCAAGCGTAATTTTTAGTTGTTTTAATTTACGACGAAGAATCTCTTTTCCATCTTCTCCAATACGTTTTTTATCTTCTTTAAGGGCTGATTTTATTTTACTTCTCGCTCGAGCGGTAGTCGTATAATCTAACCAGTTCGGGTTTGGTTTTACGCTTTCAGAAGTCATAATATCCACCTGGTCACCACTTTTTAACGCATGACTTAATGGTTTTAGCTTGCCATTAACTTTGGCACCTCGCGTTTTTAAACCAACTTCGGTGTGAATACTGAAAGCAAAATCAAGCGCTGTAGCTCCTTTTGGGAGCGATTTTAAATCTCCACCGGGTGTAAATACAAATATTTCTTTGGAGTATAGGTTTAATTTAAACTCTTCAACAAAATCAACAGCGTTCATGTCTGATCCTTCAAGCGCTTCTTGCAGTCTATTAATCCAGCTTTCTAGATTATCTTCTTTTTCGCTGACTTGCTTGTATTTGTAGTGTGCTGCATAGCCTTTTTCTGCTATTTCATGCATCTTTTCACTGCGTATTTGAACCTCAACCCATCTGCCTTTTGGGCCCATTACTGTAATATGTAAAGCTTCATAACCTGTAGATTTCGGAGAGGATATCCAATCTCGTAATCTAATTGGGTTTGGTCTAAAATGATCTGTTACAATTGAATAAATTTTCCAAGCTATGAATTTCTCATTTTGAGGGTCTGAATCGCTTTTGTAAATAATTCGAATAGCAAACTTATCGTAAACTTCATCAAAAGAAACTCCTTGATCTATCATTTTTTTTCGAATTGAAAAAATAGATTTTGGTCTCCCTGTTATAGTGTAACTGAGATTCTCTTTGTCGAGTGAGTTTTTTATAACATCACTAAATTGGACAATGTAATTATCTTGTTCTTCTTTGCTTTCCTTTATCTTGTCAAAAATATCTTTGTAAACATCAGGTTCAGTATATTTTAAACCTAAATCTTCAAGTTCACTTTTTATATTGTAAAGTCCAATCCTATGGGCTAAAGGGGCATAAATATATAACGTTTCAGATGCGATTTTAATCTGTTTATCAGGGCGCATCGAGTCCATGGTTTGCATATTATGGAGTCTGTCTGCAATTTTGATAATAATTACCCTAACATCATCATTAAGTGTTAGAAGCATTTTACGGAAGTTCTCTGCTTGTAAAGACACGTCCATATCCTTTTCCTTACTTAAGGATGATATTTTTGTAAGCCCATCAACAATAGTTGCAATGGTTTTACCAAAGCGTTTTTCAATGTCCTTTATTTCATAATCAGGGCTATCTTCAACCACATCATGAAGCAGAGCAGCTGCGATAGACGTCGCATCTAAACCAATTTCTTGAGCCACAATTTTAGCAACAGCTAATGGATGGAAAATATAAGCTTCTCCAGATTTTCTGCGTTGGTCTTTGTGACCGTCTAAAGCAACTTCAAAAGCACTGCGGATTAATTTTATGTCTTCTTTTGAAAGCGTGGTGTAACTTACCTTTAGTAATTCCTTGTAGGCTTGAGTAATGGCTGCATTCTCTTTTTCTATAGCTTCCTCTGTCATAGATTAAAAGTAACACAAAGAATATTAACAGCCAACCTGATTTTTATTTTTTATTACTAAATTTTTGTTTGAATAGTTTTTAAGAAATCAACCAATTTCGAAACAGCTTTTCCTCGATGTCCTATTTTATTTTTTAAGTTTAATTCCATTTCAGCAAATGTCATATCATAATCATTTGGTTTAAAAATAGGATCGTAACCAAAACCTTTTTTGCCATGTTTAGTTTTAGTAATGCTTCCTTTGCAAATTCCATTAAACGTTTGAAATTTATTGTTTAAGTGAAGCGCAACTACTGTTTTAAATTGAGCGTTTCTGTTTTCGGTATTAGCCAATTCATCTAATAATTTATTCATGTTGTCATGGGTGTCACGCTGCTCACCGGCATAACGAGCAGAATATACACCAGGAGCACCATTTAATGCTTCAACTTCAAGACCCGTGTCATCTGCAAAACAATCATAACCATAATATTTTTTTATGTATTCCGCTTTTTGAATAGCGTTTCCTTCAATAGTATTTTGTGTCTCAGGAATGTCCTCAAAACAGCCAATATCTTTTAGACTAATCAGCTTAATGCTTGATGGGATTAATGCCTGAACTTCTTTCAGTTTATTTAAGTTGTTAGTTGCAAAAACGAGATCCATATATTTATAATTTGTAATTTCAAAAGTACTGTTAATTGATTTTAAATGAAATAGAAGATATTTAATTTTAAAAAGAAAAAATTATCATCATTTTATGATTTTTGTTACTTTTAGTTATTCAAAAAACTTGTATATTAGGATAGAATTTAAAAATTAAAAGAGAACGAATATGACAGTAAACATTCAATACGTAGGTGTCGATGTAAGTGATACACTTTCAGCTTTCACAAAAGAGAAATTAGAAAAATTGTTTAACAGATATGAGTTTTTAATAAATGCCTCGGTAAACTTTAAGCAAGATGAAAAAGATCATAATGATGGCAAAATTTGTAATATAGAATTGAGTTTACCTGGACCAAGAATTTTTGCGACTGCAAATGAGCGTAACTTTGAAGTGTCAGTTAGAGAAACGATAAGTGATTTAGATCGTCAACTTAAAAAACGTAAACAAGTTTATAAAACGCATTAAAATAGCCATAAAGTTTCATATATAAAATGCCCATTAAAATACTGAAATCACTTTTATTAGTGCTTATTATATTTGTAATAGGTCTTATTGGTCAATATTTTTTTTCCAATCTAGTTAACCAGAAAATTAGAGATTTGATTTTAAATAATCAATCACAAAAATATTCCATTAAAGTTCATAATATTAATTCTAATTTATTTAGTAAATCTATTACTCTAGAAGGAATTCGATTCGATTTTAAGAGAGAAAGTTTTAGTGATGTTAAATCAGATACTTTATCAAATAATATAACTGAAAATATAAGTATTCAGGAAGTTAGTTTTAAGGGCTTAGGGCTTTTGAGTTTTGCGTTGACAAAAAAAATAATTATTGAGGAAGTCACATTTAATGATGTTAACATTTTTCAATACAAAATAAGTAAAGTAAAAACAAAAAAGGTCCCCAAAGTTAACTTTGATTTGGATTCGATAGAGTTAAATAATTTAAATGGTTTACAAATAGAGCATATTGTATTTAATAATTTTAACTATCAATTATTTGATCCAGAAACGAAAAAAATTGAAGTAAAATTAAATCCAATAAATTTCGAATTACCTTATTTGGAGATGGTTTCTAGTGGTTTAGGTAAATTTAAACTTAAACGAAGTCATAAAAATTCGAAAATCGAAAACTTACATTTTGAAATTAATAGGTCTCCATATGATTTTTTTATAGGTTCAATTTCATATGGTGTAAATACAAATCCAATTGTCATTACTGATTTTAATATTAAATCGAGTATTGAATTGCCAAAACTCGCAAATAATTATCCGTACTTAAAAAATCTGTTCGAAGGTTCTTTAGACACTTTAAGTATTTATAATTTAAATCTATCAAAACTTATTAAAAATGATGGACTTTATATTGATAGTTTAGAAATATCGCAATTGAATTTAAATTTATTTAAAGATAAAAATAAGCCTAGTGAGAATTCAGAGAACAAAATACTTCCCCATGTGGCATTAAAAAATCTAAAGCATCCATTACTGATTAAAAAATTAATAGTAAAAAATAGTAATGTATTAATTGAAGAAAAATTAAAAGGTAAAAATCAAACAATTAAAATTCCAATAAGTAAAATTAATATAGAAATTTCAAATATTAACTCTTTAATAGAATCGGCGAACGAGCAGTTAAAATTTAATATGGATGCAATTTTAATGAATGCTGGTAAAGTAACTTTTCAAGCTAATTTCCCATTAAAAAGAACTAGTAATACTTTTTATTTTAAAGGGGGTATGGGTACTGCTCAAATGCATTATTTTGACAGAGCTCTTTTTCCAGTTATGGGTTTGAAAGTTTTAAGTGGGGAAGTTGATAGGTTAAGTTTTAATGGAGAAGCCAATAGTGTGAAAGCTACTGGAAGGATGATCATGCTTTACCATGATTTAGAAGCAAAAGTTTTTAAATCTCATAGCTTAGAAAAAAATAAGTTTTTATCATGGACTGTTAATACATTAATTCATAAATCAAATCCAAAGCATAAAAAACAAGCAAGAGAAGTGATTATGGATTTTGAAAGAAATAAAGATAAAGGATTAGGTAATTTTATTTGGAAAACTCTAGAGACTGGTCTTGTAAATACAATAGCGCCAGGGGGAAAGCAAATTAAATCATCAAGACACCATAAAAAGGGTTAATTTTTTATTAGCAATTTTTCCTTAAAGTTATTTTATAGTTGCTTATTTTCAAAAAAAAATAGTGTTTGTTTTACTTGTGATGATAGGGCTCATTCCTTAAAATAGTGAAGCCTCTATACAGTTGTTCAATAAAAAATAAGCGAATCATTTGATGGGAAAATGTCATTTTTGATAATGATAGTTTAGGTAATGGTGAAGCTATATTTGTCGTGGAAACAATATTTGGTTAATATTTTTTTTGAATATATTAATATTGTTTTGGAATTGCCATTACCTGCTCTTTATATCTATAAAAAACGGTAGTATCATCTTTTACATTCTTATTGACAACCATTCCCGCTTGCACGACATTATTGCTTCCGATTTCTATACCTGGGATTACGGTAGATCGAATTCCGAAATAATTATTATCACCCACTTTGACTGATCCTGCTATACCAGCCGTTGAAAAGAAATTATTATCACCTACAACGCAATCATGGCTAATAAAACAATAAGTAGTAAGGAAATTATAATTTCCGACGATGGCATTTTTTTCAAGGATAGAGAAAGGAAAAATTATATTACCTACACCAATTTCCATATTTTCAGGTTTTATGACGCTATGGTGAATAAAACTACCAATTTTGGCATTTTTTCTTAACATAGTTTCAATAAATTTCTTTCTAGATTTGATTTCCATTACTGCAATCAATACCTCTTCATCCTTACTAGGTGTATATGAATCTATATTGCATAAAAGAGGGGCATTGTACTTGTATTTTGTCCAATATTTTTTCGAGTCATCTATATAACCTACTATTTTTATTTTGTCGTCCGGCCCGACTTTTGAATTGTGATCTTCAATATAAAATGTTAACTCTGAACCAGCTCCACCCGCTCCTAAAATAATCACTTTTCTCATATTCATTTAATTATATTATTTGTTATAATTGAGGTATCAAAAACACTCAGTTGATGTACCTTGTCTTGTATCCCATCTATATCTGCATGCTTTTTCACTAATTCAATAATTCCTTAGTGTCTAAAGTTTTAAGAAGCATGTTTTGACCATCTTCAGAATAAACTCTGAAAATACCATGAATTGCATTCATTACATTAATCAACTCTAACTTAGAGTTGGTCACAAAAAACACTCTTGCAATAACTTGCAATAAAGTACCAACGGCGCGATCCGGAATTACATCACCTTCTTCATAGGATATAAAACATGAAGTTACCTCTGGTAACTCCAATATTTCACTTTCACCATCAATTCTTCCAATTTCACCAGGTTTCAAAAGGAATGTTATATTTCCTCCATACTTCTCTGGATATGGAACAATCTTATTATAAAAAGGATTGTCACTCATTTTACTCGTAATTGCAAAATGAATTAAATGCTCTAATATATTAATATTATTTGTTTTTGATAAAACATGATATTCTAATGAACCTGTGAGACGAAATCCCATTTCATAAAAAACGAATTTTCCATCTTTAACAAATGACTGAATAAATATCAGCCCATTTTGTATACCAATAGATTTAAACATATTAATAACTTTACTATCTAAAGCATCAATATAATCTTCCAAATATTCTGAAGGGAATGTATAGGCTACTGGGAGTGGTATTGAATTATTTTGGCTGTTTTTCATATGACGGTCAGCAATAGCTGTTAGAAATATATTACCATCTTGTGCTGTATAAAAAATAGTGGCTTCTTTCCAAGGCATATATCTTTCTACAATGACCTGTTTGCTTGGGGAATAACTTAAAGATTTTTCAAAATTCTTAGTAAGTTCATCGATATTAGAGCATATGCTAATCCCTCGACCAGCAGTATTATCAATAGGCTTTATTAGGACCGGATAACTAATATTCTCACAGTTAATTTTTGATATCGGTAAATTAATTTGAAACTCCTCTAC
>NZ_CAJQQI010000018.1 GCF_905480415.1 uncultured Algibacter sp.
AAATTTAATAAGTATCATAATAATTTTAAAATTGTAAGAGAGAAAATTGTTGAAGTTGAAGAACGGGATCATGTTAGAAATTTTCAACCTCCAGTTTCAGGAGAAGAAATAATGAAAACCTTCAACCTTAAACCCTCACGAGAAATTGGTATCATTAAGGAAGCAATTAAAGAGGCTATTCTTGAAGGTGATATTCCGAATGAATATGCTGCGGCTTATCAATTAATGCTAGAAAAAGGTAAAAAATTAGGACTCAAATCTAACATTGGTTTATGATTAAGCTCGTTAGAACAAATTCAGAAAACAAAGATTTTGTTAATCTTGTTAATTATCTAAACGCTTATTTAAAAATTGTTGATGGTGATGACCATGCCTTTTATAATCAATACAATAATATTGATGTCTTAAAACATGTGGTAATGGCATATAAAGATGAAATCCCATTAGCTTGTGGGGCATTTAAAGCTATAAATGAAAACACGATTGAAATCAAACGCATGTTCACCCAAATTAATGCCCGTGGAAACGGTATAGCCTCAAAAGTTTTGCAAGAATTAGAAAAATGGTCAAAAGAACTATCTTATAGAACTTGTGTTTTAGAAACTGGAAAAAGACAAACAGAAGCAGTTTCTTTCTACAAAAAAATGAATTATTCAATAATTCCAAATTACGGACAATATGAGAACATAACTAATAGCTTATGTTTTAAAAAGGAACTTTTCTAAAGATGAAAAAAGATAACAAAAAAGTAATTTACTGGCTTATAACAGGATGTGTTTTAATTTTTATAATGGTTGTTGTTGGCGGTATTACCAGACTTACACATTCTGGTTTATCTATTTCTAACTACAAATTAATTTCAGGTACTATTCCACCAATGAATCAAGTTGAATGGCAAACTGCTTTTGATTTGTATAAACAGTATCCAGAATATCAAAAACTTAACAATCAATTTACGCTTCAAGATTTTAAAGATATTTATTTCTGGGAGTGGATACACCGAGTAATCGGCAGATTTATTGGTCTCGTATTTTTACTTCCATTTATATATTTTTTAATTACAAAACAACTTACTAAACCCACTATAAAAAAAGCAATACTATTATTAGGATTAGGCTCTCTTCAAGGGTTTTTAGGCTGGTATATGGTTAAAAGTGGTTTAGTTGATAATCCAGACGTTAGTCATTATAGATTAGCGGCACATTTAACAACTGCTTTTATAACGTTTGCTTATACCTTTTGGGTGGCTTTAGATTTAATCTTTCCATCTAAAAAAGAAAGAAACACATCATTTAGAAATTTAATTCGATGGGGACTATTAGTTTTAATATTGCAAATTATTTATGGTGCTTTTGTAGCTGGTTTAGATGCAGGTTGGATACATAATCATTGGCCCATGATGAGCGAGGGGAAGTTTCTTCATGAAACTGCTTACATAGAACAAAAACCTGTCTACAAAAACTTTATTGAAGGTAAAAGTGGTGTACAATTTGTACATAGAATTTTGGCTTTTATAGTTGTTGGTTTTATTATTTCAATTTTTGTGAAGTCCAAAAAGATGAGCCTAACACCTTATCAATTTAAAGGTATAAACTCCCTTTTAATAATAGTTGGAATTCAATTCTTACTTGGTGTTTTTACTATACTATTACAAGTTCCTGTTTGGCTAGGTGTAGCACATCAAATCGGTGCTTTTTTCTTGTTAAGCGCCATGACATTTACACTTCATAGATTCTCTAAATAATTTAAAAAAAAGCTACCTTTGTAGCATAATTTGCTTTTCATGATTTACAGATTTAGAATTATTTTAGATAATGATACCGATGAAGATATCTTTCGCGATTTAGAAATTCGTGAAACCGATACGCTTGAAGATTTACACAACATCATTACACAATCTTTTGGTTTTGATGGTACAGAAATGGCATCATTTTACATAAGCAACGATACTTGGGATCAAGGTGAAGAAATTTCATTGTTTGATTTAAGCGAAGATGCTTCAGCACGTTTGATGAACGAAACCTCATTAGATAGTGTGGTGCATGAAGTGCAAACAAAACTTATTTATGTTTATGACTTTTTAAGTTTGTGGACGTTTTATGTTGAATTAGCTGAAATAGTTGATGAGACCGAAGGTAATGACTATCCGAACCTTATGTTTGTGCAAGGTCAAGTTCCAGATACAGCACCTGAAAAATTATTTGAAGCTGATGAGGATGAAGATTATAACGAATTTGAAGATGGTATTGATGTAGATGATTATGAGGATTTAGATTTTAACGAAAATTGGAATTAATATTACGTCCTGTCCTTAAATTTTCCAGATTTACATTTTCATAGTTCCTTGTTAAAAACTCTAAGGAATATTTTAGAATTTCACCCATATTTTTACTCTTTTTAAAATTGACATCATTAGTATAGTGAAAAATGGTCATTTTCAACGTTTTCACGTTCTCTTTTGTTGAAATCTCATCCAATTCCATACAATTTATTAATTTTGCCACTCTTTTATTAAAACTTTTTAAGCGTTTTACCAATATAGAGCGTTCCTCAGTTTTATACTGATCGATAGAAAATTTTTGAATACTATTTGCTACCAATTGAACCATTTCATAATTCTCTTTAAAGAATTGAGGTCTGTAAATATTAAACTTCCCTTCATATGATTGTTGGTCAAAATCTATAGCTCTAATCTTATATACCACATGATCAAAATCATGAGTTGGCACTATAACATAGTTATAAGAGCGCATATCTCCTAAAAGCCTAATCATGCAGCGTTCATTAAATTTAACAAACTCTTTGGCTATTTGGGATTTCTCAGACTTATCACATTTGGGTAAAAAATCCTTGATGAATTCATCTCCAGGGATTCCTGCAATATGCTCTTCAATTAATGTATTTTTATAAACTAGAAAGTTTAAGTTATAAGGCGACAACATGTGTTCTAACTCCAAACCATAAATACGAGAGGCATCTGCAATTTTCACATAGAAATACGTGTAATTATCATTTAAAACATTTCTAATTTTAATTCTGAAAGGTTTTGAGTTTCCAAAGGTGCAATAATCAATAGCATCAACGTTTAAAAAAGGTAAGATATTCTCATTACCATCTGAATGGAAAATGGTATAAACTTTCTTTAATGCAGAATCTATTTCCTCCCTTTCAAACTCATTATAATATACACGAATCCAAAGCGTATCATTATCATCTTTATCATAAACCACTATTGATCCTTGAAAGCGTAACAAATCATCATAAAAAATTGGGATTTTCACATTCCTGTTATATCTTGAAAGATAACCGTGTAACTTAGCAGGTATTGGATATGATGGTTTCTTTTTTGATATTTTTAAATCTTGCATAAGGCTCAAACTTATTCAAATTTAACGTTTTTCTACTTATTCTTGTAACAAAAATCAAAGACTATCGTCATATTTAAACAACTAACCAACGCTAGCTTCTTATGCTAGTAAAAAAAACTTTATAGTTTGGAATCTATACTTACAATTAATAGCCTCACAAAAAAATTCGGATATTTAACCGCCGTTAAGGATTTATCATTTACTATCAACAAAGGCGATATTTATGGGATTTTAGGTCCTAACGGAAGCGGCAAGTCAACTACTTTAGGTATGGTGCTTAATGTAGTTAATAAAACCGAAGGCGATTTTCATTGGTTTGATGGAAACACCTCAACGCACGATGCTTTAAAGAAAGTAGGAGCTATCATAGAGAGTCCAAACTTTTACCCTTACATGACAGCAACTCAAAATTTAAAACTGGTTTGTAAAATTAAAGGTGTGGATTATACTAAAATAAATGAAAAATTAGAAATCGTTGGGCTTTTAGATCGTAGAGATAGTAAATTCAGAACCTATTCTTTAGGGATGAAACAACGTTTAGCTATAGCCTCTGCCCTATTAAACGATCCAGAAATATTAATTCTTGATGAACCAACAAACGGTTTAGACCCCCAAGGAATACATCAAATAAGAGAAATAATAAAAGAAATTGCGGCCAAAGGCACCACCATTTTATTAGCATCTCATTTACTTGATGAAGTTGAGAAAGTTTGTTCTCATGTGGTTGTGCTTCGGAAAGGTGTAAAATTATATTCTGGCAGGGTTGATGAAATGATTTCTAGTTATGGGTTCTTTGAGCTAAAATCCAACAAAGAAACGGAGTTAGTTACATTATTGGAAAATCATAAATCATTTGGAAAGGTTAAAGTTCAAGATAATTTGGTTACAGCTTTTTTAAATGAACCTATGAAATCGGAAGATTTTAACAAATATCTTTTTGACCAGGGTATAATACTTACCCATTTAATACAACGTAAAGAAAGTTTAGAAGAGCAATTTTTACAATTAACCGATAACAACCAAAACTAACCACATGTTGCGACTTTTAAATTTAGAATTACAAAAGTTATTACTTAATAGAACTAGTAAAATACTCATTTTTATATCGTTTATTTTACCATTTTTTGTGATCTTGCTTTCATCAATAAAATTTAATGTTTTTGGTTTTTTCACATTAGAATTAGGTGAATTAGGCATTTTTAACTTCCCAGTTATTTGGCACCTAACTACCTTTTTCGCATCACAATTTAAGTTCTTTTTTGCTATTGTTGTAGTTAGCATGATTGGTAATGAATACAGTAATAAAACCATTAAACAAAACCTTATTGACGGTTTAAGTAAGAAGGAATTTATACTTTCAAAGTTTTATACTATTGTATTCTTCTCTTTAGTTTCAACAATTCTGATTAGTATAATTTCATTGTCTATTGGTTTATACTATTCAAGCTATACTGAAGCTTCTATTATATTTAGAGAAACAGAATTTTTGGTAGCTTACTTTGTTAAATTAATTGGTTTCTTTAGTTTATGCTTGTTTTTCGGAGTGTTAGTGAAACGTTCTGCATTCGCATTAGCCTTCCTATTTATACTTTATATACTAGAGTGGATTGTATTTGGTTTAATGGCCTGGAAACTAGACTCTAGTTTAGCTGAGAAGATTCAAAATTTCTTTCCACTAAAATCAATGTATAAACTTATTGACCAACCCTTCCAGCGCATTGCCATGACAAAGTTCCCAGACAAAGGAGAACTGACCTATGATTATGGAGCACATGGATATGAAATTATTATCGTTTTATGCTGGACAGCATTATTCATCTTTTTATCGTTTAGATTATTAAAAAGGCGAGATTTGTAATATATTTGGTAGCTTTTGCTACTGAAAAATGAAAAAAACTATATTATTCGTAATATTTAGTCTATTTGGACTATTTATGTATGCCCAAAATGAAGCCTCTAACTGGTACTTTGGAGAAAATGCTGGAATTAAATTTAATGCAAATGGATCTGTTTCAAATTTAACGGATGGAATGCTAGATACTGTTGAAGGCTGTACTACTATCTCAGATGATAATGGAGATTTATTATTTTATACAGATGGAATCACTGTTTTTAACAAACTGCACCAACCAATGTCTAATAACGATCTTTTTGGTGATCCTTCTAGCACACAATCGGCCATAGTTATTCCTAAACCTGATGATCTTAATATTTATTACATTTTTACAGTTGACACTTCTAACTCACTTAATTCTCCTTCAAATTTGGGTTTTAATTATTCCATAGTCGATTTAACTTTAAATGGTGGTTTAGGAGATGTAACTAGTAAAAACATTAATCTTTTACAAGCTAGCTCCGAAAAAATCAGTGCCGTTTTAAAAGATTGTGAATCAAAATCTATTTGGGTAATAACATTTGCTAATGCTAATGGCTTAAATTCAAATTTTTATGATACTTTTTATGCTTATGAGATTTCAAATTTAGGTATAAATACAACTCCAGTTCCTTCAACTTTTAATTTTTCTATTAATGATCCTAGAGGCTACTTAAAACTATCTCCAGACGGTACAAAATTGGCTAGTGCAAATTCTAGTAATGGCTTATATTTATTTGATTTTGATAAAGCCACTGGAATAGTAAGTAATCCAACATTGCTAAATATTAATTTCACACCTCCAGCAGGTAAAATTCAAGCGCCTTATGGTGTTGAATTTTCACAAAATAACGAGCTACTTTATGTTACAACTTCTTATAATCCTAGTCAGGCAGAATTTAATAATCCAAATAGTCAGTATGGTGCATTATTGCAATATGATTTAACTGCTACAGATATAAACGCTTCTGAAATAGTTATTGATGAAAGAACGACCTATAGAGGTGCATTACAATTAGGTCCAAATGGTAAAATTTACAGATCCATGAGTAGAACATACAATAATGGCTTACCATTTCTTTCTGTTATTAATAATCCGAACCAAATTGGCACAGCTTGCAATTATACTCATAATGCTTTGCCACTTAGCAGTAATGCTAGACAAGGCTTACCACCTTTTATTTCTTCATTTTTTACTGAAAAAATAGATATTGTTAAAAATGGATTTGAAACTACATACCTACCTCTGTGTGTAGGAGAAAGTTATACTTTAATTTCTGAGGATATACCCGGAGCTTCATACACTTGGAGTAAAGATGGTGTTATATTAGCTGAAAATGATTTTGACTTAGTAATAAGTCAACCTGGCGCATACGACGTTTTAATAGAACTCAATACTGGAGATTGTGATACCCTGGAAGGTGCAGCTTTAGTAGAGTATTTTGATGTACCGATTACAAATTCAATCAATGATGTTTTGATTTGTGATAGTGATAACGATGGCAAATTTTTATTTGACTTTTCCATGCAAACTCAAGAGGCTTTGGGCGCTCAAAATCCATCAGTTTATAATATAAAATATTATCTCTCTAAAGAAGATGCTGATGATAATCAAAATGAAATTAGTCTTCCTTTTCTAAATACTAAGAATCCTCAAATAATTTATACGAGATTGGGTATCACTGGGAATAATAATTGCTTTGATTCTTCTCAATCTTTTACAATTCAAGTTTTTAATACGCCAATTGTGAATACTATTGATCCTGACGAAATATGCGATAAGGTCGTTATGAGTGATTCTGATGTTACTAACGGACAAACAGATATAAACCTTAACCAATTTGATACTGGTATTTTAGGTAGTCAAGATGCAGCATTATACTCAATTTCTTATTATCAATCATTACCTGATGCAGAAACCAGAAACGAACCATTAAGTTTTCTATACTACAATCAAATACCATTTAATGAAAATATTTATGGCCGAATTGAAAATATTTTAAACACTAATTGTTTTGCGATTACACCACCAATCGAATTAACTATAAATCCTTTACCACTATTTACCAATACTAGCCTTATTCAATGTGATGAAGACGGTATAAAAGATAATTTAACTTCTTATAATTTACTTGAAGCTGAAGGTATATTAACCAATAATTTTGCAGACAGAGCACTAAAATTTTACACTTCACCAACTGATGCTGAAAATAGTGAGAGTGAAATTACCAATTTCACTAGTTTTAAAAACACAGAAAATCCTCAAATAATTTATGTTCAAATAATCAACTCAAACACAGGTTGTTTTAGCATTGGAGAACTTACTTTAGAAACCTCATCTACTCAAATTAATGATTATTTAGCACCTCCTATTTGTGATGAATTGAATTCTGAAGATGGTTTAGGCACTTTTAATTTGAATGATATTACCACCGATATACAAACCATAAATGGGATTTCATTACCCATTTCATATTATGAATCTTATGAAGATGTACTTTCAGAACAAAATGAGTTAATCTCACCATATAATAATACAAAACCTTATTTACAAAAGTTGTACGCAAGGGCAGAAAATGATAATGCTTGTTATGGAATAAGTGAAGTGATTCTAACCATAAATAAATTACCAGATATAATTACTGAAGATTTAGCTTATTATTGTTTAAATATTTTTCCTGAAACCATTACTATAAATGCTGCTGTTTTAAATGATTCGCCTAATAATTATTCATATACTTGGTCTACTGGTGAAAACATTTATGACATTGAAATAAATGAACCTGGCACTTTTAATGTAACGGTTACTAATATTAATGGCTGTTCTAAACAAAGAACAGTAACTATTAAACCTTCAAATATTGCGTCTTTCCAATCTATAAATGTTGTAGATATGACTGAAAATAATACGGTTACAGTTATTACTTCTGGAGAAGGTATTTATGAGTACAGCTTAGTGAATAGTGATAACCAAATTATATTTTCATATCAAGACAGTAATGTGTTTGAAAACGTATCTCCCGGTATTTATAGGGTTTTTGTGAGAGATATTAAAAATGATTGTGGTATTGTAAACGAAGGAGTTTCTGTAATTGGATTCCCTAAATTTTTCACCCCAAATAATGATGGTTTTAATGATACTTGGCAAGTATATGGTGTTTCAAACCAATTTCAATCAAATACCAAAATTCTAATCTTTAACAGATTTGGAAAACTAATTAAAGAGTTAGACCCTTCAGGTATTGGTTGGGATGGGACTTTTAATGGTAATGCCTTACCAAGTGACGATTATTGGTTTTCTGTTCAACTTGAAGATGGTAGAATATTTAAAAATCATTTTACGCTTAAGAATTAAACAATTAATTTAAAAAATTAACTGTAATGCATTTTACCTTGTTTTTTTTGCATTTCATCTGTAAAATGTCTATTTTTCACTACTATTAGCCCCAGCTAATGGTATTATTTTTCAGAATGAAAACCAAATAGAAAATACCTGCTATTTATGAGATTTATTTACCTCATTTTAAGTGTACTACTTTTTAGTAGTAATTATTTGTTTTCTCAACAAATATCAGTGGATGATTCTGTTGGGTTGCAATCCTTAATACAAGACAACCTAGTCAATGGCTGTGTTGACATTACAAATATTAGCTCTCAAGTTAATGGTAATCCTAGTGGATTTTCAAGTTATGCCTATTTTGAAAGAGCAGGTTCTAATTTCCCTTTTGCAAATGGCATCATGCTTTCTACAGGAGGCGCTGCTTCCGGTGGTAATTCTACGGTAACTTCAACGCTTAGTGAAGGTTCTACAACATGGGGAACGGATACAGATTTAGAAGTTGCTTTAGGAATTACCAATACTGTTAATGCTACATCAATAGAGTTTGATTTTGTCTCTGTATCAAATCAGTTTCAATTTAATTACTTATTGGCTTCTGAAGAATACTTCGGTATTAACCCTTGTCAATTTTCAGATGGTTTTGTTTTTTTAATTCGAGAAGCTGGAACAGCAAATCCATATGAAAATATAGCACTAATACCAGGTACATCTACACCAGTGAATACAAACACGATTCATGATGAGATTTTTGGTGTTTGTCCTGCACAAAACAATCAATATTTTAATGGGTACAACATTGGTGATACAAATTATAACGGAAGAACAACTGTTTTAACAGCTTCTGGCAGTATTTTACCAAATGTCACTTATCATATCAAATTAATAATCGCAGATCAAACTGATGGTACTTTTGACTCGGCCGTTTTTATTGAAGGAGATAGTTTTAGAATTTTAGATTTGGGAGGAGATATTGCCACATGTGCCAGTTCAGCAACATTAGATGCTGACTTGCAAAACCCTCTGGCTTCTTATGCATGGTATAGAAATGGCACTTTAATTACCGGTGCTGTTAGTTCAACTTATATAGCTGTTCAAGATGGCACTTACCGAGTTGAAGTTGGCGTTCCTGTTAATGGAACGACCTGTGTAGAAACTGATGAAATTATTGTTGTTCTTAATACTGAAGAACCAATGAATCCTATAACAGATTTCGAATTATGTGATGATTCAAGTGGTGACGGTATAGAAAGTTTTGATCTTACAACCAAGAACGCCGAACTTGAGGCGGAAATTGCGAATATACCTTTTACCAATTATGAATATAGTTACCACTTATCGGATGCTGAAGCCAGAAACAATGACAATAGAATAACAACTATTACGTCCAGTTCTCAACCTATTTTTGTAAGGGTTCAAGATTTAGATAGCAATTGTTTTTCATACACAACCTTTAACTTAATAGTTAACACGCTTCCTGTTATAGTGTCACCTACTCCTGTAGAAGTCTGTGATGGTGATGATACTCCTGATGGGTTCGCAATTATAGATTTGACTCAAAAAGATGATGAAATTACATCTGGTCAAACCAATTTACTTGTCACTTATCACTACAATCCATTAGATGTAAGTACTGGAGACAATCCTATACCTTCACCATACATAAATACTAATACGCCTAACGAATTGGTATATGTAAGAATTGTAGATACTACAACTGGTTGTGTGACTGCAACTACTCTAGATGTTGTTGTAACGGTTAGTCCCGATGTTATTAGAGATACACAATATATTGATGCATGTGATACAGATTTAGATGGTGATGCAATTTTTGATTTAACTGAAGTTATTAGCACTATTTTAAATGGGTTAACTGGAGTTTCAACAACGTTTCACGCCACGTTTGATGATGCAGAAATGAATATTAATGTCATAGCAGATGAAACCAATTATCAATACACCAATGCGGTTATTGAACCTGGCTCTGCAACTATTTATTTAAGAATTGAAGATCCTACAGGTTGTGCTACTATAGTCCCTTTTGAAATTCATACTAACCTTTTACTAACGGGTACGGACACTGGTGATTATGCCGAATGTGATAATGATGACGACGACACAAATGCGTTTGATTTTAATTTGTTTTCTGTTCAATCCCAAATTGCTAATGAATTAGATATAGTAAACGGATTACCAAATCCAATTAATGTCACGTTTTATCAAACTGAAGAAGACCGAACTAATGGTATTAGTTTAGACAAATCGCTTCCATTTTCATCATTAAGTCCTCAAGTTTTATATATTACAATTGATGATGGAGAATGTTTTGAAGAGACTGAAATAACCTTACTTGTTAACCCTATATTACTATTTGAAAATGTAACAATACCTTATTGCGATAACGATGACGACGGCTTCGCTAGTATAGACTTGCAGTCTTTAGACGATACCATTACCGGTGGGAACGCTAATTTTACGGTTTCTTATTTTGATAATCCCGACGATGCAGAAGATAATACTAATCAATTACCGCCTTTTTATAACAATACTCCTCCTGCTACTACAATTTTATACGCACGTATTGAAAATATAGATTCTGGTTGTTCAACCGTTAATCCTTTTGAAATTGAAGTACTAGTTGCTCCCTCAAC
>NZ_CAJQQI010000019.1 GCF_905480415.1 uncultured Algibacter sp.
GTAACCGTTCCTAAGTTAGGGGATAAAAAGCACATCTTAGATTTATCACTCAGAAACGCAAAGTATTTTAGAATGGAGCGTTTCAAACAAATGAAAATTGTTGATCCTGATAGACACGCAAACAGAATCATGGCACAAATGAAGGTGGATTTACGTCTTTCAGAAGAGCCAAGACATATCGAGTGTTTTGATAATTCAAACATTCAAGGGACACATCCTGTAGCTGCTTGTGTAGTATTTAAAAACGGGAAGCCAAGTAAAAAAGAGTATCGACATTTTAATATTAAAACCGTTGAAGGTCCTGATGATTTTGCATCTATGGAAGAAGTGGTTTATCGCAGATACAAAAGGTTGCTTGAAGAAGATCAACCGTTGCCACAACTTATTATTATTGATGGTGGTAAAGGACAGCTATCATCAGCATTAAAAAGCTTAGACGCTTTAAATTTAAGAGGCAAAATAGCCATCATCGGAATTGCAAAGCGTTTGGAAGAATTGTTTTACCCAGACGATCCAATTCCCTTATATTTAGATAAAAAAAGCGAAACGCTTAAAATCACCCAACAATTAAGAAACGAAGCGCACCGTTTTGGAATTGAACATCATAGAAATAAACGCAGTAAAACAGCATTAAATACAGAGTTAGAAACTATTTCTGGCGTTGGCGAAAAAACAGTCATTGAATTATTAAGGCATTTTAAATCGGCTAAACGTGTTGCTAATGCAAAGTTAGATGAGTTGGAAGCTGTTGTAGGGGTTTCGCGGGCAGAGAAAGTTTATAATTATTATCATAAAACGTGATGATATCACAAGGTTTAAGAGCTCTTGTATGTCATAAATAAAATAATTATTTGAAACAAAAAAGAATCATATTAGCCTTATTCTTAATTGCTACATTTTTCGCGAAGGCGCAAAATAAAGTGCAAGACAACCTAAGGCCAAAAATAGGTTTGGTGCTAAGTGGCGGTGGTGCAAAAGGTTTAGCGCATATTGGCGTTTTAAAAATTATTGATAGTTTAGGTGTACGAGTAGACTATGTTGCAGGAACAAGTATGGGCTCTATAATTGGTGCATTATATGCTTCAGGCTATTCAGGGAAGCAACTCGATTCTATTTTCCAAAACGTAGATTTTGATAATATTATTAACGATGCTTTACCTAGATCTTCTACGGCTTTTAGTGAACGAGATAATATGGAAAAGTATGCTGTAAAACTTCCGTTTAATAGTTTTAAAATCAAATTACCTACTGCACTTTCAAGAGGTCAAAACACTTATGGTTTGCTTTTAAAACTTTTAATTCATGTCAATACGATTGATGATTTTAGTAAGCTACCAATCCCCTTTTTCTGTATTGCAACAAATATTGAAAACGGAAAGCAAGTCATTTTAGATAAAGGTAATTTAACACAGTCTATAATGGCGAGTGGTGCCCTACCTTCTTTATTTCAACCAGTAACGATTAATGATGAAATATTAATTGATGGCGGTGTAGTGAATAACTATCCTGTCGACGAATTGAGGGCTAAGGGTATGGACATTATTATTGGAGTTGATGTTCAAGATGGATTAGCAAGTCGTGAAGAACTTACTTCTGCTCCAGATCTTTTATTTCAAATTAATAACTTCAGAACTATTAACGACATGAAGTTAAAGATTGAAAAAACGGATATTTATATTAAACCTAATATTAAAGATTTTAATGTCGTTTCGTTTAATGAAGGCAACAACATTATTAAGGTTGGTGAATTTGCTGCATTGTCTAAATTAACCATATTAAGGAGCTTGTCTTCGAAAATACCTAATATTAATCAACAAATAAATTTAAAACCAATAGATAGTATCACTATTAACAATGCAAAAGTAAGTGGTAATAAAAACTATACGAGAGCTTATATCTTGGGTAAGCTGAAATTAAAGAGCAATAAGAAAATAAGCTATAAAGATTTTAGCAAAGGCGTCAATAATTTGGTAGCTACAAATAATTTTGATGCTTTTGAATATGAACTAAAGGACTCACCAAATAAAGAAGGATATGACTTACTCGCTTCTGTAAAAGAGACACAGGTAAATACATTTTTAAAGCTTGGGCTTCATTATGATGATTTATATAAAAGTGCAGCGCTAATAAACTTAACAAAAAAGCAACTATTTTTTAAAAATGATGTTGGCTCTTTAGATATTATTTTAGGTGATAATGTGCGTTACAATTTTGAGTATTTAATTGATAATGGTTTTCATTGGAGTATAGGATTAAAATCTAGATACAACCAGTTTCATAAAAATATAAGCGCGCAGTTAGTATTAGATGATGACCAAATAATGACTGCAGGGCTCAACAAGATTGATGTGAAATTAAGAGATCAAACCAATCAGTTTTATTTACAAACCTTGTTTAGACGTGATTTTGCCTTAAGTGCAGGGGTTGAACATAAACGACTGGAAATAAATTCTCAAACTATTTTTGGAAACAATCCAAATGAAAAGTTTTTATTTGAAAAAACAGATTATATAAGTCTTTTTGGGAATTTAAAATTCGACACCTATGATAATAAATACTTTCCTAAAAAGGGAGTATACTTTAATGGTGATTTAAATATATACTTGTATGCTTCTAGTTTTGTTGAAAATTTTGAAGATTTTTCAATTGCGAAAGCTGATATAGGATACGCTTTTAGTACTTCAGATAAATTAGCATTTAATTTACAAACTAGCGGCGGATTTAAATTAGGCGATAAATCTAACAGAACACTCGATTTTGCAATTGGAGGTTATGGCAATAATTTAATAAATAATTTCATCCCATTTTTGGGTTATGATTTCATCTCCTTAACAGGAAACAGTTATGTTAAAGCCTCTGCAATAGTAGATTTTGAGGTTTTTAAAAATCACCATATTACTTTAGAAGGAAATTGGGCCAACATAGATAATAATATTTTTGATTCGGGCGAGTGGTTTTCGCTTCCAGATTACAGAGGTTATGCATTAGGGTATGCCATTGAAACATTTTTAGGGCCTGTTCAAACAAAATATAGTTATTCTCCAGAACAACGAGCGAGTAATTGGTTTTTTAATATTGGATTTTGGTTCTAAACGTTTTTGTTTTCTATTTTCGTTTAGGTGGAAATCTTCTAAAAATTATTTACAACGTAATTATCAATATTTTTTTCCGATATTTGTTTTGTTATGAAACCCTTTTGGAAAGACTTACTATCATATCTTCACTATCTCATCAAGAGAAATCCTGAATGAGCATACTTTTTGTATCTTTATAAATAGTAGTTATTTAACAACTTAAGCTTAACTTAAGCCCGTATTTAATATTCATTTTTTAAATTTTATAGTATGCCTTTTTACCATAAATTAGGAAATATTCCGCATAAGCGGCATATTCAATTTAGAAAGCCAGATGGCAGTTTGTATTATGAACAGTTATTTGGCACAGTTGGATTTGACGGTATGTCAACCAATTCATATCACGAGCAAAGACCAACACAAGTTAAAGCAATTCGTTCTCAATACAGTGTAGCTCCAAAAATATCGAAAGAGAATAACATTCAGTCTTATCGATTGCGTGGCTTTCAAGTAGCACCAGAAGACGATTTTTTGGAAAGTAGAAAAATTGTTTTAACCAATTCAGATTGCCATATAGCCTTAGCAGCACCAAGAAAATCTACAACTCAGTATTTTTATAAAAACACAGATTCCGATGAAATGATTTTTATTCATAAAGGAACAGGAAAGCTAAGAACTATTTATGGAAATTTAGATTTTAAATACGGCGATTACTTAATTATTCCAAGGGGAATCATTTACAAAATAGATTTTGATACAGAAGATAATCGTTTGTTTATTGTAGAATCTCATGCACCAATTTACACACCAAAACAGTATCGAAATTGGTTTGGACAAATGTTAGAACATTCGCCTTTTTGCGAGCGAGATATTCGTCGGCCATACGAATTAGAAACAAATAACGAAAAAGGAGATTTTCTAATTAAAGTAAAAAAGAAAGATGAAATCTTCGATATGATTTATGATTCTCATCCCTTTGATGTTGTGGGGTATGATGGGTTTAATTATCCGTATGCACTATCAATTCACGATTTTGAACCTATAACAGGGCGTATTCATTTGCCACCACCAATACATCAAACCTTTGAAACAACTGCATTTGTAATTTGCTCTTTTGTACCTCGTTTGTATGACTATCACCCACAATCTATTCCAGCCCCATATAATCACAGTAATATCGATGCTGATGAGGTATTGTATTATGTAGATGGTGATTTTATGAGCAGAAATGATGTTGATGCAGGTCATATTTCATTACATCCGGCGGGAATACCGCATGGTCCTCACCCTGGAGCCGCAGAACGCAGCATTGGAAAAACTAAAACCGATGAATTAGCAGTAATGGTAGACACCTTTAAACCATTAATGGTTACAGAAGAAGCTATGAAAATAGCTGATGATAGTTACTATAAATCTTGGTTAGAGTAATTTTTTTACTAGAAGCTATTTCCTGCTTTACGTTATATCTTTTTTGAGAAAAACAAAAAAGGATGCTACTTCAATCAGGGCTATAAAATAAAAGTTAAGTTTTAAACTTTACGAATAAACAATTAAACTCATAAACGAATAAACATTAATACAATGAGTAAAGACATAAAATCAGTAGACTACGGATTAGAAAAAATATTTGAAGGTGCACAAGATTTTTTACCACTTTTAGGAACAGACTATTTAGAATTCTATGTGGGTAACGCAAAGCAATCTGCACACTTTTATAAAACAGCATTTGGGTTTCAATCATATGCTTATAAAGGTTTAGAAACAGGATCTAAAGACTCCGTTAGCTATGTGCTAAAACAAGATAAAATAAAATTAGTTTTAACGACACCACTTTCTAGTAAATCACCAATAAACGACCACATTGTAAAGCATGGCGACGGTGTCAAAGTAATAGCGCTTTGGGTTGAAGATGCAAGAAAAGCATATCAAGAAACGACTAATAGAGGTGCCAAATCTTATATGGAGCCTGTTGTTGAAAAAGACGAACACGGTGAAGTGGTAAGAGCAGGTATTTATACCTATGGAGAAACAGTACACATGTTTGTGGAACGTAAAAACTACACGGGAACGTTTTTACCTGGCTTCGAAGAATGGAAATCGGATTATAATCCAGAACCAATAGGTTTAAAGTTTATAGATCATATGGTTGGCAACGTAGGTTGGGGACAGATGAATACATGGGTAAAATGGTATGAAGACGTTATGGGTTTTGAAAACTTTTTATCTTTTGATGATAAGCAGATCCATACAGAATACTCAGCTTTAATGAGTAAGGTAATGAGTAATGGTAACGGACGGATAAAATTTCCAATTAATGAACCAGCAAAAGGCAAAAAACGCTCTCAAATAGAGGAATATCTTGATTTTTATGAAGGTTCAGGTGTGCAACATATTGCTGTTGCTACAGATGATATCATTACTTCCGTAAGTGCTTTAAGAGCAAGAGGTATTGAGTTTTTATCTACGCCACCGGAAGAATATTATAGAGCAGTCCCTGGAAGGTTAGAAGAACATAGTCATGAACTGCGCGAAGATATTGAAGCTTTAAAAAGCTTGGGTATTATGATTGATGCCGATGAAGAAGGCTATTTGTTGCAAATTTTTACAAAACCTGTTCAAGATAGGCCAACGTTGTTTTTTGAAATTATTCAGCGTATGGGTGCAAGAGGTTTTGGGGCTGGAAATTTTAAAGCACTCTTTGAATCTATTGAGCGCGAACAGGCCAAAAGAGGGACGCTTTAAAAGGAGTTACTTTAAAAAAGCCCTATTAATTTGAATTAATAGGGCTTTTTTATGTGAGGGTTCCAGAAGAAATCCTTTTTGTGAGGTACACGCAAAAAGGTTGCAACAAAAAGCGCAACCCTTGCGGTAATGACCTAAAAACTAAGATAAACCGTTAATTTATGTTAATCTAATAGAACTATAACCCGCTTTACCATAGCTAATACAATTAAATTTTTATTTTTGGAACAGTAATTGTAATTTCTTATTTAAAACAATGAAATGTAGCTGCTAGAGTTACATAGCAATTACGCAAAGAAAAATGAAAAGAATTCTACTTATATGTATCGCTGTAATGTCAATGCAGATGACTTCTGCTCAGCAAGATTCGGCGTTTACTGCAGGCGAATGGTTTAAATTTAAAATGAGCTACAGTAATTGGCTTAAAGCAGGCAATGCAACGCTTACCGTAAAAGATGCAAAAATTGATAATAAAGAGGTGTATCATGTAGTTGGTAAGGGCTGGACTACGGGTATGATTAAATGGTTTTTTAAGGTGAAAGACAGGTATGAAAGCTATTTTGATCAGGACTCTATTAGACCTTACAAATTTGTGAGAAATATTGATGAGGGTGGTCATACTAAAGATTTGGAAATAGATTTTGACCAAGTAAACCATAAAGCACATATTAATAATAAAAAGAAAAAAACAAAGAAGGTAATTGATACCAAACCTAATATTCAAGATATGGTTTCTACTTTTTATTATTTGCGTAATAATTTGGAGATTGGTGAGTTAAAAGTGGGCGATGAAGTAAAGATTGATATGTTTTTTGATGAAGAGAATTATGGTTTTAAATTGAAATATCTTGGAGAAGAAACTATTGAGACTGAATTTGGTAATATAGAGTCTTTAAAATTTAGACCATATGTTATGGCAGGACGTGTGTTTAAGGAGGAAGAAAGTTTAACACTATGGGTGTCTAAAGATAAAAATAAAGTACCTTTACGCATTAAGGCGGATTTGGCTGTTGGGTCTTTGAGAGCAGACTTAGAAGCTTTTAAAGGATTAAAGCATCCTTTTAAAATAGTTGTTAATAATTAGGACATTTTGGATAAAAATATAACCAGCCAACTTAAAGAAAAATACGAGGCAATAGACCAAAATTTAGGAGTTCATTTAGAAGGATTACTTTATAGTAAACCTATTACTTATTGGGATTATATTCATACAGATGCCTTATTAAATCTACAAATACAAAGAACGACATTACCTGATGAGATGGTGTTTATTGGGTACCATCAAATTAATGAACTTATTTTTAAAATGATTCTTTGGGAAATTAAGCAAGTTGCAGAGTGCAATACTTTAAATGCTGTTTTCTTTGAAGATAAAATAATGCGTATTAGTCGATATTTCGATATGCTTACTACCTCATTTAATATTATGAGAGAGGGCATGGATGTTGAACAGTATAATAAATTTAGACACACACTTACACCAGCTAGTGGATTTCAAAGCGCACAATATCGCTTAATAGAGTTTGCTTCAACAGAACTTATAAATTTAATTGATATTCGATTTAGAGAGACTATAGATAGAAATACGCCTTTTGAACATGCTTTAGAACATTTGTATTGGCAAGCTGCAGGTAAAGATTATAAAACGGGCAAAAAATCAATCTTACTTATCAATTTCGAAAACCGTTATAAAGAAGAATTTATTACTTTTATGAAAGTCTATCAAACTAAAAATTTGTGGTCAAGATTTAAAGAATTGCCTAAAGCAGATCAAAAAGACAAAGATTTAGTTAAAGCAATGCGTCATCTAGATTATACCGTTAATATTAAATGGGTAATGGCACATTATAATGCTGCTAAACATTATATTTTGGGAAAAGATGGTGATGGAGAAGCCACAGGAGGAAGCAATTGGCAAAAATACATGCTTCCAAAATATCAAAAAAGAATATTTTTTCCAGATTTATGGACCGAGAAAGAAAAAGAAACGTGGGGAACAGATATTTAATAGTATTAGCTTTAGCAATATGTTTTATAGCTTGTAAGGACGAACCAAAAACTATAATTGAAGAATTAGTTGTAATTGAAGAGCCAGAGCCTATTTTAGAATTTGGTTTTAATTTAGATCATTACATTGTTAAAAGAGATACTATAAGAAAAGGTGATAGTTTTGGTGAAATTTTGGAACGTAACCATGTAGGTTACCCAAAAATATTTAACATTGCAGAAAAAGCCAAAGACACTTTTGATATAAGGCGTCTCCAAATAGGAAAACCGTATACCCTTTTATGCTCTAAAGATTCCTTAGAACTTCCAAGATGTTTTATATACCAGCCCAATTTAGAAGAATATGTGGTTATAAATTTTCAAGATTCTATTCATGCTTACACGAGTAGAAAACCCATAAAATATGTTGAAAAAACAGTAACGGGTATTATTACTAGTAGTATTTCAGAAACTTTAGATGAACAAGGAGTTAGTGCTGTACTAACTAATAAATTAGCGGATGACATTTACGCATGGACTATTGATTTTAGACGTCTACAAAAAGGCGACCGTTTTAAGGTGATTTACACAGATAAGTATATAGATGATACCATTTACTCTGGTGTACATGATGTTAAAGCTACCTATTTTGAACACAATAAGGAACCTTTTTATGCTTTTCGGTTTGAAACAGATTCTTTAAAAGGAGTTATTGATTATTTTGATGATAAAGCTAAAAACTTAAGACGTGCGTTTTTAAAAGCACCAGTAAAGTTTAGTAGAATATCATCGCGTTATAATTTAAAACGGCGTATTGCCGTTTACGGATTTAAAGTACGCGCGCACAAAGGTACTGACTTTGCGGCACGAATTGGCACCCCGATTATGGCTACTGCTAATGGTACAGTCATCGATTCTAGAAGAAAAGGCGGTAATGGTAATTATGTAAAAATACGTCATAACGCGACTTATGAAACTCAATACCTACATATGAGTAAACGCCTGGTTAAAGTTGGCCAATTTGTAAAACAAGGTGATATTATAGGAAAAGTTGGTATGACAGGAAATACAGGCGGACCACATGTTTGTTATCGTTTTTGGAAAAATGGAAAACAGGTAGATCCATTTAAACAAAAATTGCCAGAAGCTAAACCTATTTCAGATTCTTTAAAAGTTGAGTATTTAAAATTTATTCAACCTATAAAAATTCAACTAGATAATATCCATTTTTTAGAAGATGTTTTTGAAGAACAGAACCAACCAGAACAAACTATAAAACAAAATAATAATCTAATATCACTTAACCAGTAATTCATGGCATTACCAAATATAAATCCTACTTCAACCAATTCATGGAAAAAACTAAAGGAACACTTTAATGATGTAAAAGATGTTCACATGAAAGATTCATTTGCAGAAGACAAAGACAGAGCAAATAAATTCACCATTAAATGGGATGACTTTTATGTAGATTTTTCTAAAAATAGAATAACAAGTGAAACGTTTAAATATTTGCTAGAATTAGCAGATGATGTTAAGCTGAAAGCGGCTATTGAAAGCCAGTTTTCTGGAGAAATAATCAACCAAACAGAGGGTAGAGCGGTATTGCATACAGCTTTAAGAGCTCCAGAATCTTATAATGTTAAGGTTGATGGAGAAAATGTTGTTCCAGAGGTTTATAAAGTAAAACGAAAAATAGAAACTTTTACAAATGAAATAGTAAATGGCGACCTAAAAGGATACACAGGAAAACCATTTGACACTATCGTTAATATTGGTATTGGCGGTTCAGATTTAGGGCCAGCTATGGTAGTAGACTCATTACAGTACTACAAAAATCATCTAACAACGTATTTTGTAAGTAATGTAGATGGTGATCATGTTAACGAGGTTATTAAAAAATTAAACCCTGAAACCACATTATTTGTTATAGTTTCAAAAACGTTTACAACACAAGAAACACTTTCAAATGCCAATACTTTAAAAGAATGGTTTTTAAAGTCTGCTAATGAGGTTGATATTGCTAAACATTTTGTGGCCGTTTCAACAAATATTGAATCTGTAAAAAACTTTGGAATTGACCAGAACAATATTTTTCCCATGTGGGATTGGGTTGGTGGCCGTTTCTCATTATGGAGTGCTGTTGGTTTATCAATTAGTTTAGCCGTAGGTTATGACAATTATGATAGTTTATTGAAAGGTGCCAATAAGATGGATACCCATTTTAAAAACGAAGATTTTAAGAATAATATTCCAGTAGTTTTGGCGCTTATTAGTGTTTGGTATAATAACTTTTTTGGAGCTGAAAGTGAAGCGGTTATACCGTATTCTCAGTATTTAAATCAATTTGCAACATACCTTCAACAAGGTATTATGGAAAGTAACGGTAAAAGTATAGATAGAAATGGAAATCCTATAGATTATGAAACAGGTACTTTAATTTGGGGAGAACCAGGAACAAATTCACAACATGCATTTTTTCAACTAATACACCAAGGCACTAAGTTGGTTCCTGCTGATTTTATAGGTTTTACTAAATCGCTGCATGGCAATCAAGACCATCAAGATAAATTAACATCAAACTTTTTAGCACAAACTGAAGCGCTTTTAAATGGTAAAACAGAAGCTGAGGTTTTAGCTGAGGGGACTCGAGAGGATATTATTCCTTTTAAAATATTTCAAGGAAATAAGCCTACAAACACCATTTTTATAAATAAACTTTCACCTGAAAGTTTAGGGAAATTAATAGCTATGTACGAGCATAAAATATTTGTACAAGGTATTATATGGAATATTTTCAGTTATGATCAATTTGGAGTAGAGCTAGGGAAGCAATTGGCATCAAAAATTTTACAGGAATTCAACAATGTTGAGAATAACGAACATGATTCTTCAACTCAAAACTTATTAAAGTATTATAAAGGAATGTCGTAAAAAATCATCAAATATTTACTAAAAGCGCCATTATGTTAAATACTGGCGCTTTTTTGTTAATAAAAAATGTTAAAAATCTTAACATTTGCATAATAATTAATGCTAATAAATATGTACTTTCGCATCGACTAATTTCAAACAATTAATTATGAAAAGAACTACGCGTTTTTTAATGTTTACCGTAGCATTACTGTTTTCAGCAGTTGTTATGGCACAAAGTACTATCTCAGGTACAATTATTGAAGCAGGAACTAATATTCCACTTCCAGGAGCTAATGTTATTGAGAAAGGCACTTCTAACGGTGCTATTGCAGATTTTGATGGGAATTTCACTATCAAAACTAAATCTTCTTCTGGAGAAATTGTAATATCCTTTATTGGGTATAATTCTAAAACTATTGCATTTACAGGAGATATGACTCTTGGTAGTGTAACATTATCGTCTAGCCAATTTGGTTTAGAGGAAGTTCAAATTATTGCTTCTGTAGCAGTGGATAGAAAAACTCCTGTTGCTGTATCGACAATTAAAGCAGCTGACATTGAGCTTAAGCTAGGAACTCAAGAATTTCCTGAAATTTTGAAATCTACGCCTGGTGTATATGCAACCAAAGCCGGTGGTGGTTATGGTGATGGTAGGATTAATCTAAGAGGTTTTGATTCTCAAAACGTTGCTGTTATGATAAATGGTATTCCTGTAAATGACATGGAAAATGGTCGCGTTTACTGGAGTAACTGGGCAGGACTTGGAGATGTAACGTCATCAATGCAAGTTCAAAGAGGGCTTGGTGCTTCAAAAGTAGCTGTACCATCAATAGGGGGTACAATTAATATTATTACTAAAACAACTGATGCTGAGGCTGGTGGAAATATTTTTACATCTATAGCAAATGATGGCTATGAGAAATTTGGTGTAACATATTCTACAGGTTTAATGGACAATGGTTTAGCAGCAACAGTAAATGCAGCTAAAACTACAGGTAATGGTTATGTAGATGGTACAGAGTTTTCAGGTGTCAATTATTTTTTAAATATTTCTAAAGAAATTAATGACGCTCATAAATTGTCATTTTCTGTATTTGGTGCTAAACAACGCCATGGTCAAAGACAGAATAGTCAATTAATTGAAACTTACAAAAGCTCAGAAAGAGGAAGAAAATTTAATGCTGATTGGGGTTATAAAAATGGACAAGTAACGCATCAAGAAGATAACTTTTACAATAAGCCTCAAATGTCTTTAAACCATTATTGGACATTAAATGACAACACGAGTATCTCGACAGTGGCATATGCCTCTTTTGGATCCGGTGGTGGAGGAGGTACTGCTGGAGACTATAAGTTTGGTTTTGATAGTCGTGGTTACAGTGATTACAGAAATGGACTTTATGGGACTTTAGATTTTGATAAAATAGTAGATGAAAATATTGCAAGTGGCGCTAACGGGTCTGAAACTATTTTAAGAGCTTCACGTAATGACCACAATTGGTTCGGTATATTATCTACGTTGAAAACAAATTTATCTGATGATTTGGTTTTATTAACAGGACTTGATTGGAGAGACTACACTGGTAAACACTTCCAAGAAGTAACTGATTTATTAGGAGGACAGTATTTCTTAGATGATAGTGATGAAAACAACCCAAACAATGTACTTCAAGTTGGGGATAAGAGAAGTTATAACAACGATGGTAAAGTAGGATGGTTAGGAGCATTTGGCCAGTTAGAATATGATGTTAATGAAAACTTTAACACCTTTATCTCGTTAGCATTATCAAATACCTCATATCAAAGAATAGATTATTTTAACTATTTAGATTCTGATCCGTTGCAAACAACTGATAAATATAATTTTCTTGGTTACAGTGCTAAAGGTGGTGCAAACTACAGACTTGATGATAAAAATAATGTATTCGTAAATTTAGGTTATTTTGAAAAAGCACCTGATTTTAATTCTACATTCTTAAATTTTAATAATGAGAATATTAATGAAGACGCACCTAATCAAAAAATTGCTAGTTTTGAGATTGGATACGGATACCGTTCAGAAAAATTATCTGGAAATATAAATTTATATTCAACAAGTTGGACGGATAGAACAGAAATTGCAACTTTTCAACAACCGGATGGTACTAATGCAGCTGCTAATATTTTAGGAGTAAATGCTATTCACAATGGTATTGAATTAGATTTTGTTTATAGAGCTACAGATAAATTAAACATTACAGGTATGGCCTCTTTAGGCGACTGGAGATGGGATAGTAATGTACAAAACGTTGATATCCTTGATGAAGATCAGAATGTTATAGATACGGTAGATTTATTTATTAAAGATTTACACGTTTCTGATGCTGCTCAAACTACAGCCGCTTTAGGTTTAAGTTATAAATTAACTCCTGAAACTAGATTTGTATTAGATTACAATTATTACGCAGATATTTACGCAGCTTACGACCCAAGTGATAGAGGTACTGCAGGCGCTCCAGATGCATGGAAAATGCCAGATTATGGATTGTTTGACGCAGTTATTAGTCATTCTTTCAATGTTGGGCCTTTTGATACGATGTTAACAGCACGAATGAATAACGTTTTTGATACGGAATACATCTCTGATGCAAGAGATGGATCAGGTTCAATCGCAAATACTGCATTAGTGTATTTTGGTTACGGAAGAACATTTAGTATTGGAGCAAAACTTAATTTTTAAAAAACTTTGAAAATGAAAAAAATAATTTATTGTTTAGCATTTTTAGGTGCAATCTTAACGGGTTGTAATCCTAATGAGGACATTTATAATGATCTGGATTCAGCAGAAAGACCAGGGTTTGACTATATTCAAGCTGTTGAAGCATATACTTTTACTTCAGAAGATTATGCGATTTATGAGACAGAATTAAGCGAGGAAGAATATTTTGGATCTCAAGACCAAGCAGATCAAATAATACCAGATTTTTTAGCTGATAAATACCCTGTTTGGGGAGAAGGATCATTAGTTAATGTTGGTTACAACTTATTTGATAAAACAGAGTTGGAAACTATGTCTACTATGGAGACGTTATCAAATTTAAACGAAGTTGATGGCTATTTAGGTGACAACTATGAAACAGCAGTTAATGGAACTTTTGTAGAGTTAACTTATAATGCAGATATATTATCATATGCATTATCGGATGGTGATTTTGAAACTATTGGTGATGCTTTAAGTTCAAAATACCCTGAACCTGCTGCAAGCGCGGCAAGATTCAGTAATTTCGATAGAAGATCAGGTAGAGATGGCTATTGGTCTGATAGTATGATATTAGAAGGTTTTAACGAATTATTAGCCGATGAGTATAGTATTGGCCAAGTCGTAGCTGTTACTTTTGCTATTTACGATGGTGGAACAAACTTTTCTGAATCATTTACTGTTCAGTATAATGGATACGGATTCACTAAATTAGATGTTGAAGCTGGTGGAACAACGGCAATAGAATATGCATTATCTGGAGATGATTATGATACAATAGCTACTGCTTTAGCAGCATCTTATCCAGGTCCTGCAGAGAATTTAGGAAACTTTGGAAGTTTTGACGTAAGATCTTCAAGTGCTAATTACTGGAGTGAAGCTATGATTTTAGAAGGTTTAAATATTATTTTGCCAACTGCTACAGAAGGTGATGTGTACGCGGTATCTTATGAGATTTACAATGGTTCTAGAGGTACAGAAACGATGACTTTATTATATACAGCAGGAGCTTATATTGCAAATGCAACACTTGTAGAAGTAACAGCTGTAGTAGCTAAAAACGGCGGCGATTGGGAATTTCCATATGTGTTTACAAAAGCAGATTTCGACTCATTCGGGTTTAGATTTCCAAACTTTGGAAGCAGTAGTCTTTATATTCTAGACATCTTCTTAGAGGGCTTATTTCCTTACGCTAAAGAAGGCGATGTAGCCATGGTGCAATATGATTATTACTCAGGATCAGGTTCAACAGAATACGGTCATAGTATTTTTGACGGTGACAAATGGAATTTAACTCCAGACGTTATTGAAACTTCATTCCAATATGGTTATGAAAACGGAGCATGGGTACCAGATAACACTATTAATTATACCTTATTAGGTGCAGATGTTGATTTAATCTCTAATGCGTTTATAGATATTTATCCTGGTCCTGCAGACAATGTTGGATTCTTTGGAAGTTTCGATAGAAGAGATGCGAGTTCAAATTACTGGAGTGATGATATGTTATTGGAAGCAGCTAATGTACTATTGGGTGCAAGAGATCCTGGTGCTCAAGAAGGGCAAAAATATGTTTTAAACTTTGTAGTTTATACTGGTTCAACCGGTATTGAAAGTCTAAGCGTTATTAAAACTGGTGGAGTTTGGTTAGCAAACTAGTACCTTAAAATAATTAAATAAAAAAAACCTCTTAGTTTACTAAGGGGTTTTTTTTATCTTCACATAAAATTTTTGTTATGAAGTATGTATATATATTTTTAGTTGTAATATTTTTTGGTTGTGGTGGAAGCGATGACAGTGTCGCGGTAATGCCTCCAGTAGCAGCAAATGATACTGTAAGCACTTTAGAAAACACCTCAATATCAATAAGTGTTTTAAGTAATGATTCGCTTAAAAACAATGCTAAGCTTAATAATTTTGATACGTCTACAAGTCAGGGTGGATCTATTATTGAAGCCTCTAACAAACTTATTTATACTCCTGCAAATAATTTTACAGGGACAGATGTTTTTACATATACTATTTGTGACGGCTTAAGTACTCCAAATTGCGCAACAGCTTCGGTAACCGTTACTGTAAATGATACGGGTAACCCAGCTGTCGAAAATGATACTTTAGAAGTTATAGAGAACACGACAACACTCATTACAACCTTATTGGATAACGACACAATAGTAGATAATGCTACGTTAACTTCAATAGATAGTTCATCTAGCTCTGGTATGGTAATATTAAATGATGATGATACAATTTCTTATACATCGTTAAACGGTTTTTCTGGTCAAGACACATTTACTTATACATTGTGCGATAATGACCTTACGCCTACTTGTGTAACTGCAACCGTAACGATAACCGTAATAGATGAAGGGAACCCAACGGCCGTGAATGATGCTTACTCAATTGTACAAAATGAAGTAAAAATAATTTCTGATATTGTAAATAACGATGACACAACTGATGACGCTATACTAACATCATTAGATAATACAGGAACGCAAGGTGCAGTAGTTTTAAATACAGATGGCACAATAAGTTATACGCCTCAAAATGGTTTTACGGGTACAGATTCGTTCACGTATACCATTTGTGATGATGACACACCCAATAATTCATGTTCTACTGCTACCGTAACCCTTACGGTTATTGCCCCTTTAAATTTCAATATACCTCCGGATTTAATAGATTATTATAATGGTGTTATATTTTCTGAAGATTCAGATTTAATGTTAAATCAATTAGAAGATCATACAAAATCAAACCACACAACTATACTAACTTATATTCAAAGACATCAATATTTATATTTGGCAGATGCCGATTTAACAAATCCTGATAATGTGGTTTTAATATACTCTGGTGAAAGAAGATATTGGGAAGAGTATCAAGGTAACCCAAATCATAGTCCGTTAACTTTTAATACAGAACATGTGTATCCACAATCATTGTACGCAGGTGGCGATGGCGGTGAAGCTAAAGATTTAATTGTGAAGGCAGATTTGCACCATTTAAGAGCTTGTGACGCTGGCACAAATACTACCCGTAGTAACAATTCGTTTGTTGATGGTTCTGGAAACTACGAGTTAATAAATGGTGAGTGGTTCCCTGGAGATGAGTGGAAAGGTGATGTAGCCAGAATGATTCTATATTTAAATATCAGATATGGCGAATCGTTTTCTAGAGTAGGATCCTTAGAATTATTTTTAAAGTGGAATAGAGAAGATCCTGTTTCAGAATTCGAGGAACAAAGAAATGATGTTATTTATGCAGCCCAAGGCAATAGAAATGCATTTATTGATAATCCTTATCTAGCAACCTTAATTTATGGAGGTACTGATGCAGCAAATAAATGGGAATAATAAATTAAAATATCTAAAAAAGCCGTTTCTAAAAAGAAGCGGTTTTTTTATGAATTAAAATCATTATTTTTGACTCGTTAAATAAAAACACAAAATCATGTACGAAGCTATACAAGTATTACATTCATATTGGGCCTATTTAGTACTTCTAATTTTAATAATTGCCGTAGTTAATGCTATTGTTAAAACTGTTGGAGGAAAAGAGTATAGTGCAAACGATTTTAGAATTTCTTTATTTACTTTAATCGTTTCTCATCTTCAATTACTTATTGGGTTTATTCTATATTTTGTATCACCAAGATTCGCTGTTTTTGGAGAACTTGGAATGGGAGGTGTCATGAAAGATGCCGTAAATAGATTATATCTTATAGAACATCCATTAGTAAATATTATCGTTGTAGTTTTAATAACTATCGGGTACTCAAAACATAAGAAGAAGTTAACGTCTTCGCCAAAACTTAAAACCATAGCAATTTTTTACACCATAGCATTAGTATTGTTAATATCAAGAATTCCTTGGAGTGCCTGGTTAAGTTAGAATCAGGCTATTTTACTTCTTTAATCAAATAGATGTAAACAGGAAAATGGTCACTAAAACCATTGCTAAATCCGCTATCATTCCAACTTCTAAAAGGATACCCTTTGTATTTTCCTTTAGGGGTAATTAAATAGTTTTTATTAAATATTCCAGCTTGGTAATATCTAAAAGAAGTGTAATCTTTTTCTAGTAAAGTTTTAGAGACTATAATTTGGTCAAATAAACTCCAATTGTCTCGGTAAGCAGTGGTTCCCAGACCATCTCTATAAAATTTTTCGAATGGATTATAAAGACCTTTAAAATCAACTTTTTTACGTTTTCTTTTCGCTTTTAGAACATTCTTCACGCTTGGGTTTGTAGGATCGTCGTTCAAATCTCCCATTATAATTACTTTTGCATAAGGATCTTGAGCTTGAAGCGAATCCAAAATGCGTTTATTTAACTGGGCAGCAGCAACACGTTTAGGTCTGCTTCTTGCTTCGCCGCCTCGTCGAGAGGGCCAGTGATTCACTAT
>NZ_CAJQQI010000020.1 GCF_905480415.1 uncultured Algibacter sp.
CATAAAAAGGGTTAATTTTTTATTAGCAATTTTTCCTTAAAGTTATTTTATAGTTGCTTATTTTCAAAAAAAACAGTGTTTGTTTTACTTGTGATGATAGGGCTCATTCCTTAAAATAGTGAAGCCTCTATACAGTTGTTCAATAAAAAATAAGCGAATCATTTGATGGGAAAATGTCATTTTTGATAATGATAGTTTCCCATTTGATTTTTTATATACATCTTCAGAAAAACCATAAGGACCACCAACAACAAAAACTAATTGTTTTATTCCTGAATTCATGTGCTTTTGTAAATAAGATGAAAAATCAACTGAGTCGAACTGTTTTCCGTTTTCATCTAGTAATATTAAAGTATCTGTAGTGCTTATTTTTTTCAAAATAAGTTCACCTTCTTTCTGTTTTTGCTGTACTTCACTTAAATTTTTAGAGTTTTTTATATCTGGAATGATATCTAAAGAGAATTTAATATAATAGCCCAAGCGCTTTATATAGTCATCAATCAACGACGTAAGCTGTTTATTATCAGTCTTGCCAATAGTAATTAGTTTTATAGTCATAAAAGCAAAATTACTATTTCGTATTTATGAATAATACATTTAAATAAGAAAAAATTAAAAAATTCGTAAATGTAAAATTTAATTTAGCCAATCTATTTCTTATTTTTGTTCGAATTAACTAACTATCTATTATGATTACACAAGAGCAGTTTGATACAGAAGTGAAGATGATTATTGAAAATGCGATTCGCGAAGACGTTGGTGATGGTGATCACAGTTCTTTGGCTTGTATCCCAGCAAATGCAAGAGGTAAAGCAAAACTTTTAGTCAAAGATAAAGGTATTATAGGTGGTGTTAATTTTGCGAAAAAAGTATTTGCTTACGTTGATAAAGATTTGAAATTAGATGTACTTATTGAAGATGGATCTGAAGTCACTTATGGAGATATTGTCATGTATGTTGAAGGACCATCGCAATCTATATTAAAAGCAGAGCGCACGGTTTTAAACGCGATGCAACGTATGAGTGCTATTGCAACCAAAACAAGAATGTTTGTTGATTTAATAGAAGGGACTAAGACAAGAATTTTAGATACTAGAAAAACAACTCCTGGCATTCGTGTTTTAGAGAAATGGGCAGTTAAAATTGGTGGAGGCGAAAATCACAGGTTTGCGCTTTATGATATGATTATGCTTAAAGATAATCACATAGATTTTGCTGGTGGTATTACAAAAGCTATTGAAACTACTAAACACTATTTAAATGAGACTGGAAGAAACTTGCAAATTATGGTTGAAGCCAGAGATTTGTTTGAAGTCCAAGAAATCCTAAATAATGACGGTGTTTACAGAATATTATTAGATAATTTTGATTATGAAGACACCAGAAAAGCCGTAAAGCTAATTGGTGATAAATGTTTAACAGAATCTTCTGGAAACATAAATGAAACTACTATTAGGCATTATGCGGAGTGTGGTGTAAATTATATTTCATGTGGTGCCTTAACACATTCTGTGCATAATATGGATTTAAGTTTAAAAGCTATAAAATAATTTAAGGCTTTACTAATTGCTTTAATACTTTTTAAATTTAATAACTTCGCTTTAATAAAAACGCAAAGTATTAATGTCTAATTTGCTTGACGAAAAACTCGATAAAATCCCTGTACTGAATATTTTTGTGCGTTTTTTTAAGCGGTTAAAACTACCTGGTCTTGAAGGTTTAACGTTTTATGATTTATTAGTGCTTTACATAACAGGTATTGTTAAAGGAGCTCTAACAACTAGAGCGAGTGCTATTGCATTTAGTTTTTTTACTGCTATATTTCCATTTTTGTTATTTGTTTTAATTATCATTCCCTATGTACCGATTGATGATTTTAAAATAGAATTCCTGCAGTTTTTAGAATCCTTTTTACCAGCAAGTACCTCAGATTTTTTCTTTGAAAACATTTTTGAAAATATAGATCAGTCTCAGCGTGGAGGTTTGTTGTCTTCAGTTTTTATCTTGTCAATTGTTTTAATGGCTAATGGTGTAAATGCCGTTTTTTCTGGTTTTGAAAATTCTTATCATGAACAATTAGCAAGGAACGTTTTTAAGCAATACATGTATGCGATGAGTATTGCTTTAATATTAGCTTTTCTTCTCATTATAACAATAATAGTCTTAGGATATATTCAGATTTATGTGGTGCAAGAGTTGTTAAATGCTCTTGAAGACAGAGGCTATCATGTAGATTCAGATGGTGTATTTTGGGCTAGTGTCGTTACATATATGTTTTTTGTAATTATGGTATATATAGCTACGGCAACTTTATATTATTTTGGAACAAGAGAGGGGAGAGACTCTAAATTCTTTTCTGTTGGGGCCATATTTACGACGTTGTTAATTATGCTCACATCGTATTTGTTTGGTGTTTATATTGAAAATTTTGGTCAATTCAATAAATTGTACGGGTCTATAGGAGCTTTATTGATTCTCTTGTTTTATATGTGGCTTAATGCTAATATTCTTTTGCTTGGGTATGAATTGAATGCTTCTTTGAATAAGCTTAGAAAAACTAGATAATTCATGGCTTATTTTATCGATGTTATTATTCCAGTTCCACTTCAAAAACTATTCACCTATAGCATCACGGCTTCTGAGGCGGATTTTTTGAAAGTAGGCATGCGTGTTGCAGTTCCTTTTGGCAAGTCTAAAATCTACACAGGTATTGTTTATAATATCCATAGTAGTGGGCCAACCGCTTACGAAGCAAAAGATATTCAACAAATATTAGATGATACACCAATTGTAAATGAAATTCAATTGCAATTATGGCAATGGATAGCAAGCTACTATATGTGCACTTTAGGGGATGTTATGCGCGCTGCGCTGCCTAGTGCTTTTATTTTAGAAAGTGAAACTGTAATCGCAAAAAACACTATTAAAACTATTGATGAATCTATTTTAAAAGATGATGAATTTTTAGTTTATGAAGCACTGCATCATCAATCGAATTTAAAGATTCACGATATTTCTAACATTCTTGATAAAAAGAATGTGCTTTCCGTTATTAAAAGACTTATTGAAAAAGAAGTTATTACGGTTGAAGAAGAAGTTTATGAAAAGTACAAGCCTAAATTGGTGCGTTATGTAAAACTGCATACTAATTTTTCTTCTGAAAATGGAATTCAAAATTTATTAGATGAATTAAGTAGAGCGCCAAAGCAACGCGAAGTTGTAATGACTTTATTTTCAATTTCGGCTAAAACAAAAAAACCTGTTAAGGTATCAGACCTTTCAAATGAAAGTGGCGCATCTCCATCTATTATAAAATCTTTAATAGATAAAGGTGTTCTTGAAGAATATCATATCCAAATGGATAGGATTCAATATTCTGGTGAGGAAACGGAAGCTTCTAAACGGCTTAATGACTATCAGAAAACAGCATTAAATGAAATAAAAGAATCTTTTGAAAAGCATCATGTTACGTTATTGCACGGTGTAACCTCTTCAGGGAAAACTGAAGTATATGTGAAACTTATTGAAGATATAATAAAAGAAGGGAAACAAGTTCTGTATCTACTTCCAGAAATAGCTTTAACAACACAATTAGTCACAAGACTTCAGAATTACTTTGGAGAACAAGTAGCTGTTTTTCATTCTAAATACTCAACTCATGAACGTGTTGAGGTTTGGAATAATGTTCTGCACAATTCCGCGAAATCGAAAATAGTTTTAGGAGCGCGCTCATCTATATTTTTGCCTTTTAATAACTTAGGATTGATAATTATTGATGAAGAGCATGAGCAATCGTTTAAGCAATTTGATCCCGCACCACGTTATCATGCTCGAGATACAGCCATAGTATTGGC
>NZ_CAJQQI010000021.1 GCF_905480415.1 uncultured Algibacter sp.
GGTGCTTTTTCTTTAATAATCTCGGTAACTTGATGCGAATATTTGGTATAAATAGATGAATTACCTCGAATAACAACCGCTTCAGGACACAGCCGTTTTGCCAACTTCATTGGCATCCCAGAATGCACCCCAAAACGTCTCGTTTCATAGCTACATGCAGCAACAACACCCCGATCTCCTGTTCCTCCAACAAGTAGCGGTCTTTTTTGTAACCGGCTATCAATCAGGCGTTCACACGAAACAAAAAAGGTGTCTAAATCTAAATGCAATATGTTCTTATTCATATCACAAAATTAGCTACATTTTTAAGTAATTATTGCTTACATTTGTAGTATTATGAAAATGATATCAAAAAATATTCGGCATTTAAGAAACCTTAAAAATCTATCACAAGAAGTTCTCGCAGAAGAATTGGAAGTGACACGTTCACGCATTGGTTCTCATGAAGAAGGACGTTCTGCCCCTACCATTGAAATGCTCATTAAGCTTTCAGATTATTTCAAATTACCTATTGATATTTTATTGCGAAATGACTTAACAAAAACTACAGATTCCTCTTTTATTGAAATTGGCAATCAACGCGTATTGTTTCCTATTACCGTTGATAACGACAATGATAATTTAATAGAGGTCGTTCCTGTTAAAGCCTCCGCAGGTTATTTAGCAGGTTATGACGATCCTGAATATATTGAACATTTAGAAAAAATAAAACTCCCTTTTTTGCCCACAGGAAAACACAGAGCCTTCCCCATAAAAGGAGACTCTATGTTACCCATGAAAAGTGGTTCTTATGTTGTGGGATGTTTTATTGAAGACAGAAATGATATAAAAAGTGGAAAAACCTATATCCTTGTTACACTTAATGATGGTATGGTTTATAAAAGAGTGATGAATAACATAGATTTTAATAATTCGCTACTCTTAATATCCGATAATAAAGAGTATCATGACTATAGTGTACCCATCAACGAAATTCTGGAAATATGGGAGTTTACATGTAGTATCAACACCCAAGAATACAGTGAAGAGGAACTAAAAATAAGCAGTATTATTAGTATGTTTAATAATTTAGGCGTTGAGTTAAAATCTTTAGAAAAACTGCAATACTAAGGGGCCCGATTATAGCTATTGAGACCATAGGTTAAGGACATACAATTACTGAAAAAATAAAGATGTTAGTTTTATTTCTACCCAGGTTAATTTTGGATTTGGAAGAGCAAATAACTTAAGCTTTAAAAAAGGGCCTCTGAAAAGTCTATTTTTTTTTATTGAACTCTCATACTATTTCATTAAATAATTCTGTAAAATAATTTTATTATAATCTGGTGTTACAATCTAAAAATGCATCTTGTTTAGAGAGTAAATTCTTGACAGAAGACGGTATCTCAAAAAACAATTTATAGGGTGTTTTCCCTAAGTAAAATCAGTTTTTAGGTGGCTAAATAATATTTCTCTTCTTTTTTAAGAAAAACTAAAAATAAGTTGTTCTTTCTTATATAAACCTTAATTATATTGTTTAAGTTTAAAATCACCTAATTATGAGTTTAACTTATTGAAGCATGAGTAATAAATTAATTTATGTAGATAACAGTACAATAGGATCAGTTCATGAACTATTTAATGCAACATCTTTAAAGATGTTTTCAGAAATTTATGATGAAGTAATATATTATACATCCAGATCTGTAAAAAAAAACACGTTTCGTATTATACAAAACAAAACAATTAATGTTAGATATAAGTTTTTGCCTATTATCCATTGGGATGATAAAGGAGGTTACTTCTTATCATCATTTTTTTCAATGTTAACAAGTTGTTATGTTATATTTAAATCAAGTAAAAAAGATATAATATTTTTTAATTATACGGTATTGTGGGCCTTTCCGGCTATCAATATTTTAACTAAAATATTAAATAGAAAAATTATTTTGATGTTTCATGGTGAATTAGAATATCTATATAAACCATTTCCTTTAAATTCTGTCTCAAAGAAAGCGTTGGAAAAATTAAAATCCGAAAAATTTACACCTCCAAAAGGTATGTATTTTTGTGTATTAGGTGAAAGTATAAAAAGGAATATCGCTACGTATGTTTCTACTAAGGTTAATAAAAAAATTATTTCTTTTGAACATTCACTTATAAATACAGAACAAATAAAATTAAATAAAGTAAATGATGGTATTATTAGAATTGGTTGTATTGGAGAGTTAAGGAAAGAAAAAGGAATACTTGAAAATATACTTAAAATTTCAAATTTATTGAAATTGAAACAAAACATAAAATTGTTATGTATTGGGAGAGTATATTATGATAAAAATATATTAAATCAAGAAGGAATTGAAATCGTTTCAGATTCTGATACTAGAAGTTTGACTCGAACGGAAATGGATAATGCTATATCAAAGTTAGACTATATTCTATTTGTAAATCCCGAAGACAGTTACAAATTAAGAGCTAGTGGTGCATTATATGACGCGATTGATAATGAAAAACCAATACTATCATTAAAGAATGATTATTTCAATGAAATTTTTACTCAAAATAAAGATATTGGACATCTTTTTGAAAATGAAAAAGAATTAGTGAAATTTATTAATAATATTGATTATTCAAATTTGAATGTTGATTATAAAATGATTAAGCAAAATTTGATTACTAAATCTAGATTAAAATTTAAAAAAGAACTAGAAAAAATAGATTTCATATAAATTGAATATGAAATTAGAATCTAGATTTATTAATAAAAACTAATGACTATTTATTTGTTTTATTGCAATAAAATTATAATTGCACTTGTTTTTTTCTAACAATTATGGGTATGGTAATAGAGAAGAAGCGGCTAAATAATCATGGTGAAAACTATTTTAATGCCATCATAGTGTAGTTTAACGTTTTATAAGCGAGCTTATGGAGTTCTGGTTTTAAAAGCCTTCATTAATTTGAAGGCTTTTTCTTTTTAATACATAATCATTTGATAAACTTTGCAGTAACAAGACATGATAGGCATCACGTAATAAGTTGATGCCATCATAGTCTTTTATCCTGTGTTAATTTCGACACCACGTCTAAAACCCAATTTAATAAAGGATTTCTGTTTGTTTTGTTCCAAACTAAAGATAAATCTGTGCGTTGTGGAATACCATCAAGTTCAATAAATTTAATCCCTTTAGTGTGACCTGTTGTTAACGATTTTGGAACAATGGAAACCCCAAAATTATTTTCAACTAGTTTATAAATGGAACTGGCATGAATGGTAAGATGCGACACCAAAGGCGCAAAACCACTGTCTTGGAAAATTTGTAACACTTTATCGTAATAAAACTTACTGTATTCGGGATCAAAAAGGATAAACGCCTCGTCTTTAAGCTGTGATAAGTTTTTAAAATTAGAGGCGTCAATGTGATGGTTTTCGGGCAGAACGATACAAAATGTATCACTAACGATGCGTTTTATTTCAATAGTTTTAGGAACTTGCTCCAATCTTACAAACCCAATATCAATATTAAAATTTAGTAATTCTTCTATTTGTTTTTGATTGTCCATTTCTTTCAAACTAAAAACAATATCTGGATGTTCTGTTCTGTAATTTATTAATAGCTCAGGAATTATTTTCTGTATAGCAGACCCCACATACCCCAACTTTAATTGTCCTTTTTTACCATCATGAAGCAATTTAGCATGGTTTATAATATCGTCTAACTGTCTTAAATTCCGAGTGAGTTCATTTTTAAGGTAGTCGCCAGCTTGAGTTAATTCTACTTTTCTATTATGCCGTTCAAACAGTTTCATCCCTAAATCATCTTCCATTTGTTTAATCTGCCTGCTTAATCCAGGTTGTGAAATATAAAGGCGTTCTGCTGCTTTCCGAAAGTGTAAATCTTCCGCAACTGCTAAAAAATATTTTAAATGACGGAATTCTAATTGATTACCCATAGTTATCAATGTGTAGCTTAAATAGTCTTTTTAAACATCAAAAATAAGAATAACTTTGTGATAATCACCTAATACTCAAAAAATGACATTCAAATACGGTATAGATACATTAACCTTAGATACCGTTATTGGTATTTCTGAATGCACCATTGAAGGCATACTTACTGAAGACGTAAAAAATAAGGTCGTCGCTTGTAGAAAAAAAGTTGAAGTGATGGCTAGTTCTAATAGGGCCATCTATGGTATTAATACGGGCTTTGGTCCTTTATGTGATGTTCAAATAACAAATGAGCAAACGAATAAACTTCAAGAAAACCTGCTAATAACCCATGCGGTAGGTGTTGGGAATCCCATAGATAAAAAGCTATCTAAACTCATGATGATTTGTAAGGTCCATGCCCTATGTCAAGGCTATTCTGGCATCCGATTAAAAGTCATAGAACGGATTTTATTTTTTATTAAAAATAATCTGTTACCTCTGGTTCCTGAGCAAGGATCGGTAGGTGCTTCAGGCGATTTAGCGCCTCTATCGCATTTGTTTTTACCCTTAATTGGTGAAGGTGAATTTTTGATAGACAACCAAATCGTTGTCGCAAAAAAAGTTTTGGAAGATTATGGTTTAAAACCAATCCAGTTAAAAGCCAAAGAAGGTTTAGCCTTAATTAATGGTACACAGTTTATTTTGGCCCATGCCATAACGGGGTTAAAAAAGATGGAATACCTTTTGGATTTAGCGGATGTTGCAGGCGCTATGAGTATTGAAGGCTATCAAGGCAGTTCGTCTCCTTTTAGAGATGAGTTGCATCAACTTCGTCCTTTTAAAGGCAATATAGAAGTTGCTGAACGCATGTTTATGTTACTTTATAAGTCACAAAATGTGGATTCGCACGAAGATTGTGAACGCGTGCAAGATCCCTATTCCATGCGCTGTATTCCGCAGGTTCATGGGGCATCAAGAAATGCATATCACCATTTAAAAGAATTAGCCGAAATAGAAATGAATTCGGTAACCGATAACCCCATTATTTTAAGTGATACTGAAGCGATTTCTGGAGGGAATTTTCACGGACAACCCTTAGCCATGGCTTTAGATTATGGATCGATTGCAGCTTCAGAATTAGGAAACATTGCAGACCGAAGGTGCTTTTTATTACTAGAAGGTAAATTTGGATTGCCCCGATTATTAACCACTGGAGGCGGTTTAAATTCTGGATTTATGATTCCGCAATACACGACAGCGGCCTTGGTTACCGAAAACAAATCTTTATGTTTCCCGCCATCGGCAGATAGCATACCAACTTCATTAGGACAAGAAGATCATGTCTCTATGGGGAGTATTTCTGGGCGTCAATTCAATCAGATTTTAGGAAACTTAGAAAAAATATTAGCAATAGAATTAATGTATGGTGCTCAAGCTTTAGAATTTAGAAGGCCGAATACCTTTTCAGATATTATTGAAGAAAATTTCAGAATCATAAGAGAAAAAGTTGCAAAACTTGAAGATGACCGCATCCTAAAAGATGATATCAATGCGATGATTCACTTAGTGGTAAATCAAACTTTTATTTTAAAGTAAAATTAAGTATGACATTTAAAGAACAGATTTTACAAGGATTACCGAGTACTTTACCTCCAAAAAAGGCATATCCTATTGGCGGTAATAGAGCGCCAAAACGCAAGGATGTACTCTCGAAAGAAGAAAAGCAATTAGCTATTAGAAACGCTTTACGCTATTTTCCGGACCAATGGCATAGCGATTTAGCAACCGAATTTGCTGAGGAACTAAAAGAATACGGACGCATCTATATGTATCGGTTTAAGCCCAATTATGCCATCTATGCACGACCAATTTCTGAATACCCTGCTCAATCTGAGCAAGGAGCAGCCATTATGTTGATGATTCAGAATAATTTGGATCCAGCTGTGGCGCAACATCCTGAAGAACTCATTACCTATGGAGGCAACGGGGCGGTATTTCAAAATTGGGTTCAGTACCTGTTAACCATGCACTATTTAGCAAGCATGACCAATGAGCAGACTTTGCATATGTATTCTGGGCATCCCATGGGATTATTTCCATCTTCAAAAGATGCACCACGAGTTGTAGTAACTAATGGCATGATGATCCCTAATTATTCTAAACCCGATGATTGGGAGAAATTCAATGCATTAGGTGTGACACAATATGGGCAGATGACTGCTGGATCTTACATGTATATTGGTCCGCAAGGAATCGTTCATGGAACAACCATAACAGTAATGAATGCATTTAGAAAAATTTTATCTAAAGACGACACACTCGCGGGGAAAGTATTTTTAACGTCTGGATTAGGAGGTATGAGTGGTGCTCAACCCAAAGCAGGAAATATTGCAGGATGTATTACGGTTTGTGCTGAAGTAAATCCTAAAGCAGCAAAAAAGAGACATGAGCAAGGTTGGGTCGATGTTTTAATTGATGATATTGATGTCCTAACTAAACGCGTAAGGGAAGCGCAACAGCATAATGAAGTTATCTCTATAGCGTATATCGGGAATGTTGTTGAAGTTTGGGAACATTTTTATAATGAGGATATTTTTATCCATTTAGGATCAGATCAAAGCTCGCTACATATTCCGTGGACTGGTGGCTATTACCCAGTAGATTTGAGTTTTGAAGATTCACATATACTTATTAGAGAACATCGGAAACTTTTTAAAGAAAAAGTGCAGGCCTCTTTAAAGCGCCATGTCGATGTTATAAATAAGCATACTCAAAAAGGAACGTATTTCTTTGATTACGGAAATGCCTTTTTATTAGAAGCCTCTAGAGCCGGAGCGGATATTATGGCTAAAAATAATATAGACTTTAGGTACCAATCTTATGTGCAAGATATTTTAGGCCCTTTGTGTTTTGATTATGGTTTTGGTCCGTTTAGGTGGGTTTGTGCTTCAGGAAACCCTGAAGATTTAGATAAAACAGATCGCATTGCTGCAGCCATTCTAGAAGACTTAATGCTGAGTGCCCCAGAAGACATTCAACTACAAATGCAAGACAATATCACTTGGATTAAAAACGCAAAGCAAAATAATATGGTTGTAGGATCGCAGGCTCGTATTTTATATGCGGATGCTGAAGGACGATCAAAAATAGCAATCGCATTTAATGATGCCATTTCAAAAGGAGAAATAGGCCCTGTGGTATTAGGCAGAGATCACCATGATGTGAGTGGTACAGATTCTCCATACAGGGAAACTTCAAATATTTATGATGGTAGTCGGTTTACAGCGGATATGGCCATTCATAATGTTATTGGCGATAGTTTTAGAGGCGCTACTTGGGTGTCCATTCACAACGGAGGTGGTGTTGGCTGGGGAGAAGTTATAAATGGTGGTTTTGGAATGCTACTAGATGGCACCGCTGAAGCTGAAAAACGCATAAAAAACATGCTGTTTTACGATGTAAACAATGGGATTTCGAGGCGCAGTTGGGCACGAAATGAAGGTGCTATTTTTGCTATTAAACGCGAAATGGAGCGCACACCAAATTTAAAGGTTACTGTTCCTAATTTAGTAGATGATGTCTTGTTAGAAGATCTTTTTTAATAGTTCGTAATTTTTGAATTAGAAGGTGAAACATGGTTAGAGTAGCATGTAACTAATCTCATACTTTAAAAGCCGTAAACCCAAAACTAAAATCGTTTTGAAACCTGATTTAATAAAAAAAAGCGAGATTTTATCTCGCTTTTTTTATGAACCTAAACATGCTTTTTATAGGCTAATATTTTATCAACTTTTTTATTACAGAAGTTCCAAGTTCTTTACTAGTAATTTGAATAAAGTAAGCTCCATTATTTAATTCAATTAAGCCATTAGAAATATTCAATTTACCATTATTACTCGCTTCTATTGTGTTGAAAATAGTCCTTCCATTTAAATCAAATAACGTCACATTAAAATCGTGATTATAGTAACCAATAGGCACTTTAATAGTAATCGTTTCGTTAAATGGATTTGGTGTTATTAATACGTTTTCTAATTTAAAATCATTGTTTCCTAAAGTTGTTTGAGCTATGCCATCACAATCTTCATCTATTGAATTTCCTGGAATTTCAGTAGCACCTGGATTGATATTAAAATTATTATCATCACAGTCGCCAATAAAGCTATAACCGTCTTCATCAATATCATCATCTAAGGTTAAAGCATCACAGTCATCATCAATACCGTTGTATGGAATCTCAGTTTTGCCTGGGTTAATATTTGCATTGGTATCATCACAATCATTTGCGTTGCTATAACCATCTGAATCTAAATCATCGTCTAAGGTTAGTGGATTACAATCATCATCAATCCCATTGTATGGAATCTCTGTTTTTCCTGGGTTGATATTTGCGTTGGTATCATCACAATCATCTGCTAAGTCATAACCATCTGAATCTAAATCATCATCTAAGGTTAAAGCATCACAATCATCATCAATCCCATTATATGGAATTTCTGTTTTTCCTGGGTTGATATTCGCATTGGTATCATCACAATCGTTAGCATTAATATAACCATCTGAATCTAAATCATCGTCTAAGGTTAGAGCATTACAATCATCATCAATCCCATTGTATGGAATCTCTGTTTTGCCTGGGTTGATATTTGCATTGGTATCATCACAATCATTTGCGTTGATATAACCATCCGAATCTAAATCATCGTCTAAGGTTGCTGCATCACAATCATCATCGATGCCGTTGTATGGAATCTCAGTTTTGCCTGGGTTAATATTTGCATTGGTATCATCACAATCATTTGCGTTGATATAACCATCCGAATCTAAATCATCGTCTAAGGTTAGAGCATCACAATCATCATCAATCCCATTGTATGGAATTTCTGTTTTGCCGGGGTTGATATTTGCGTTGGTATCATCACAATCATCTGCTAAGTCATAACCATCTGAATCTAAATCATCATCTAAGGTTGCTGCATCACAATCATCATCGATGCCGTTGTATGGAATTTCTGTTTTGCCTGGGTTTATATTTGCATTGGTATCATCACAATCATTTGCGTTGATATAACCATCTGAATCTAAATCATCGTCTAAGGTTAGAGCATTACAGTCATCATCTACTCCGTTGTATGGAATCTCTGTTTTGCCTGGGTTAATATTTGTGTTGGTATCATCACAATCTGTGTTATCACTAACATAGCCTAAAGGTTGACTACAATGAGCTAAACTAACATTAGCATCACCATAACCATCGGCATCAATATCAGCATACCACAATGAAGACATAGATTGCACTGCTGAAAAATCCAGTGGAGTATTATATATGGCAAATGCATCCATTTTTCCAATAAAAAAGTTTGCATTATCATCAGTTTCACTAAAGGCATCAGTTCCAAAAACACCTCCAATACCACCATTATTACCAGCATATAATTTTTTACTTATATTGAAAGTAACATCTGATGTAGCTTCTTC
>NZ_CAJQQI010000022.1 GCF_905480415.1 uncultured Algibacter sp.
GTGAACAAACGCTCTAAAAATGAATGCTTTTTATTCATAATGACTAACATATCTATATTGTTTTTTTCAATATAATCATGAACTACATTAAACATATCATCTTTTGCTGTTTCTACAAATTCATGTCTCAGCTGGCTAAAATTATTGTTAAAAAAAGTGATATTATCATCCGTATCATATACTAAATGATTTTGATCGGCAAGATGGAATATTTGTAACGAAGATTTATTCATAGTCATAATTTCTCTTAAAACCTCCAAATCTTCTATTTTAAAGCTTTTTGAGTTTGTAGTTGCTAAAGCAATATTATCCAAGTTCTTAAATTCACATCCGTTAGGAATAGCTAAAACTGGTGCTTTGCAGCGTTGCATTACCCTTACGGTATTACTTCCAAAGAGTACTTTATCTAAACCTGAAGCGCCTTTGGTACCCATAATTATCAAATCTATATCACGATTTTTACAAACTTGATTTATGGAGTCTATAAAATTATCATAATCTACAATAGAATGAAATTGATGGTTTTTATTGTTAAACTCTTCATTAATTGTTGAGACTATATTATTGATAGATTTTTTAGCCGCATTAATTAATGTTTTATAAATAGTTGTAGATGAATTTACAACCATCATATCATCTGTTATAAAAGAAGACGCTTTTTGTACATTTAAGATATAAAACTGGCATTTTTGATCTTTTAAAAACTCTAAAGCATAACCAATAGCATTTATTGAATTTTTAGAAAAGTCTGTAGGCAATAGGATGTTTTTCATGACCATAAAATTTATTACCAAGTAAACTTATACTTAATCCATTTTAAAAACTATGATATAAATCAGTAAAACAAATACTGTACATTAATAAATTAGTATAATAATTTTAAGCATTGTATTTTCGGCACAATAAATGACTAATAGTACGTTATAACCTAAATTACTTTTATGACACGTATTTCTTTTTTGCTATTGTTTTTAGTTTCTATATCACTAAACGCACAAAACAATGCTATTGGATTTGGAGAAAAACTTACCTACACCGCTTCTTATAATATGTCTGGTATTTTAACGGATTTGGCTGAGGTCACAATGGAAACCAGTGCCGTTAAAACATCAAAAACAACACTATTACGATTAAAATGTAAAGCCACTACATATAGCAAATGGGATAATTTTTTTAAAATTAGAGATTTGTATGAAAGTTATGTTAATCCAAAAACGTTAAAACCCTATTTATATAATAGAGATATTAATGAAGGTGGTTATTATAAAAACATGAAATATACCTTTAGTCATAAAACTAAAACGGTAAAAACGGTACAAAGAAAAAAGAGTAATTGGGTTCAAAAGAAAACAGTACCTATAGGTGCTGATACTAAAGATATTATTTCAACATTATACACCATAAGAACTTTTGATTTAACGAACTTAAGCTCTGGTACTAGTAAAGATTTTACTATTTTGTTTGACAGGGAAGAAATTAAAGCCAAAGTAACTTACTTAGGAAAGGAGACTATTTCTACAGCTTTAGGAACTAAAACATGCTATAAAATCTCATTAGGATCTACAAATTCAAATACTGTAAATGGTACTTTATGGCTTACCGCAGACGAAAATAAAATCCCTGTATATGGTAAATTTAAAATACCCGTAGGTACCGGAGAGTTAAAAATAAAATCAGCTTCAGGCTTAAAAAACTAAATACATTTAAGATGAAAAAATTGTTTACTATTCTAGCTTTAATAGCATCCATATTCGCGATTATTTTTTCTGTTTTACCCTTATCAAACTTAGCAATTATTCCTGCCATCGGAGCATTAGTTTTTGGTATTATCGCATTTTATCTTTCGAAAAAAGAGGGGAGCGTTAAAAAAATCATACAGTTTACATTTATATTAACTTTTATAGCTTTGGCTATTACAACATATAAATCAATTTTTACCAAAACAGAGGTTACCAATACAGATGCTATTGAAGCTATAGAAGACAAACTAGAAGCAGAATCTATGCAAGAATTAGAAGATCTTGATATTGAAATTGATGAATCTGAATTAGAAGATATTCCATTTGATGAGTAAGTAATTTTTGCTGTAAATATGTATATTTGTTCTTGAATAAAATAATGAAACTATCAAACTTATAATTTTATCGCTACAAGATAATAATCTGATTATAAGTTGCATGCGGTTAATAATTACTTAATATACATGAAGGTATTTTATATTCTCTCTCTATTTACATTGCTAGGTACTTGTGCTACCAAAAAATACACCTCCAAAATACAAGATGTTAAAGATAATATAGTGTTGATGGATAGCACTCAAGTTATCAAATATGCAAATACTATAAATGCAGAAGAGCTAAAGACTCACTTATACAAATTTTCATCTAATGATTTTATGGGTAGAAGAGTTGGAGAACCTGGGCAAAAACTAGCCGCTGAGTTCTTGAAATCTTATTATGAAAGCGAGAACATCGATTCTCCTTTTGGCGGATCAAACTATTATCAAACTATTCCTTCTAGCTTTTTTAATGATAAATATGGAAGTTCGGAAAATGTGTTAGCCTACATTGAAGGTTCTGAGCATCCAGAAGAAGTGATAGTGATTTCATCTCATTTAGATCACTTAGGTGTTTCTGAGAATGGGCTTATAAATAATGGTGCAGATGATGATGGTTCTGGAACAGTAGCCCTAATGGAAATGGCACAAGCATTTAAATTAGCCAAAGATGAAGGTCATGCCCCTAAACGGAGTATTTTATTTTTACACCTAACTGCAGAAGAAATAGGCAAAAAAGGCTCTGAATTCTACACCAAATATCCCGTATTCCCGCTTGAAAAAACCATTGCCAATCTTAATATAGATATGATTGGAAGAATAGACAATTATCATAAATATGATAAAGACTATATGTACTTAATAGGTTCAGATAGATTAAGCAAAGAGCTCCATTATGTTTCTGAAAAAGTAAATAATCGTTTTTTTAACATCAATCTAGATTATAGGTTTAATGCAGAAGGTGATACAAATGATTACTATGATCGGTCTGATCATTATAATTTTGCTTTTCATGGTATTCCAGTAATATTTTACTTTAATGGTGAGCACGACGATTATCATAAAGTAACAGATACTCCAGATAAAATAGATTATCCGTTATTAGAAAAACGTACCAAACTCATTTTTGCTACAGCGTGGCAAATTGTTAATCAAGATCATCGATTAGCGGTAGATACAAATAATGAATTGTTAAAATAGACTGAAAATTAGCCAGCTGATTCGTTCCTTTTTGTAATATAGCATATCTAAAATAGTATAAACACATGAAAAAACTAGTAATTCTTATCTGTGCTACAACATTTTTCACATCCTGCAGTAGTTCACAAAATAAAACTGAGAAAGTCGTTAATCCTGAAACTTTTGCTGCTACAATAACTTCAAATGAACTTAAAGACATGCTTTACACCTATGCTTCAGATGAGTATGAGGGAAGAAAAACTGGAGAACCTGGTCAAAAAAAGGCTATTGAATTTATAAAGAATAATTATCGCACTAATAACATTCCCTCTCCTATTGCTGAAGACGACTATTTTCAAGACATTCCAGCCAGTTATTTTGGGAATGGTATAAAAGATTCAGAAAATGTTATTGCTTATATTAAAGGAAGTGAAAAGCCAGATGAAGTAATTATCATTTCTGCACACCTTGACCATATAGGGATTAGCAGGAATGGCGATATTAACAATGGTGCTGATGATGATGGATCCGGAACAGTAGCCATTTTAGAAATAGCTGAAGCTTTTAGAGCAGCAGAAAAGAGTGGAAATGGACCTAAGCGTACTATCTTATTTTTACATGTTACTGGAGAAGAAATAGGACTTTACGGTTCACGTTATTACGCAGATGAAGACCCCATTTTTCCTTTAATAAATACAGTGGCTAATTTAAATATTGATATGATTGGTCGTGTTGATCCAAAACATGAAGAAAGTGGTAAAAATTATTTATACTTAATTGGTTCTGATAAATTAAGTAAAGAATTACATAACCTTTCAGAAAATATCAATAAAAAATACTTCAATTTAGAGTTTGATTACACCTATAATGAAGACGATGACCCGAATCGTTTTTATTACCGCTCGGACCATTATAATTTTGCGAAAAATAATATTCCTGTAATCTTCTATTTTAATGGGACACATGCCGATTATCACAGACCATCGGACACACCAGATAAAATAAATTATGCCTTTCTAGAAACGCGTACTAAGCTTATTTTTCACACAGCTTGGGAGTTGGCTAATAGAGATGAGCGGGTTAAGCTAGATTAATTATAAATACAAAAAAAGCCTTTCAATAAATTGAAAGGCTTTTGCTTTTTGGGTGGAAGACCGGATTCGAACCGGCGACCCTTGGTACCACAAACCAATGCTCTAACCAACTGAGCTACAACCACCATGTAACTGCATTTTGTAATGCGTGTGCAAATGTAATTTATTTCAATCTTTTCTACAAAGACTTTTTGAATATTTTCTTATTGTTTTTATAACTACTTCAAATCGAACAAACTATCAACAGCTACATAGCGTTCTACAGTAAAACCCTCTGCATACTCTACTCCTACTAACCTGCCTAAGTCTCTAGCTCTATAAATAATACTATCTGTAAAGTTCTTGCTGGATATAGGTGTTTCTGGCTCTTTACTATTAGCATCAAAAAATTGTGTTTTATAGGCTAATACAGATTCCATCTTTTTATCCATAAAACCAGTTATATCAACTGCTAAATCGGGTTCTAAATTTTTCCATTGTATATAATGGTATACTTGTTTTGGTCGCCAAGGTTTTTGTATTTCTCCTTCATCTTCGGTATCAATTTTAATCAAGCCACTCAAAAAGCAAGCATCACTTACTAGTTTGCTTCCTTTTTCGTGGTCAATATGTCTATCATCTATAGCATTACAAATCACAATTTCTGGTTGATATTTCCGTATCATTTTAATAATGGCTAGTTGATGCGATTTATCATTCACAAAAAAACCATCAGAAAACTCCATATTGGTTCTAATACTCACTCCCAAGATTTGTGCTGCGTTAAATGCTTCTTGATCTCTAGTTTTCGCCGTACCTCTAGTTCCTAACTCGCCTCTAGTTAAATCAATAATACCAACTTTTTTGCCATTGGTAACTTCTTTTGCAATGGTTCCACCGCAACTTAATTCAACGTCATCTGGATGTGCTCCGAAGGCTAAAACATCTAATTTCATATATTAATTTGTGTTTTTTTGTGTATTTGTTATTTAACGAAATCATATTATTCATCTAAAATAAAGAATATCGAAAAACTCCGCATAACGCAAACGTATTCGTTAACGTTTTCTTCATTTTTTAGTTACTAAATTTAGCAATTATTGAAAAATCACAGCTTTACTCAAAGCATGACATTCGTCATAATAATTAGAGGGCTTCCAAAGTAATTTTACACTATATCTATTCAACGCTTCTAATTAATTGCTAAAGCTAATAAAGAATTACAATATATGATCTATTTAATGCTCACCATTTTAGTTATTACCATTGGTCTCTTTGTTTGGGGAAAGTTTACACCAGACATTGTAGCACTAATTTCTATGCTGAGTTTGTTTTTGACAGGTATTTTAGATTCTAAAGAAACTTTAAGTGGCTTTAGTAATCCTACGGTTATTATGATTGCTGCTCTCTTTATTATAGGCGAAGGTATTGCCCAAACAGGTTGGACAGCTTTAGCTGGTAAGAAATTTGTAGAATGGGCAGGAAAAAGTGTGCCAAAATTATTGGTTATTATAACGCTCGGTGCTGGTGTATTATCTGGATTTGTTAGTAATACAGGAACAGTGGCAACCTTAATGCCACTTACCATTTCATCTGCTTGGAGCATTGGTACATTACCTTCTAAAATGTTGATGCCTGTTGCGTTTGGATCTAACACAGGTGGATTATTAACTTTAACAGGTACACCTCCAAACATTATAGCTAGTAATGCTTTAATGGAGGCTGGTTTTGAAGGATTCTCATTCTTTGAGTTTGCGTTAATAGGTTTGCCACTACTTGTTGTAGCCCTATTATATTTTAGATATATAGGCTATAAACTTTTACCAAAAAATAAAACAAATAATAAACCAGTAAATATTGAATCTACACTTCATAATTGGATTGAAGCTTATAAAGTTGACAATGGGTACTATCGTTTGCGTGTAAGATCTATATCACCATTACTAAACACTAAAATTGAAGCATGGCAGTTTGAAAAAGAATATAACGTATCTATTATTCGTATAAGAAGAAGACATCCAAATTTATTAAAAAAGACACCTCGATTTATAGAATTCCCAGACCACAGTACAGAATTTCTTTATCATGATATTATTACTGTAAAAGGGGAAACGGAAGCTATCAACAAAATAATGATTACGTTCAGATTAGGGCTTTTACCTCTTGAACCTATCACTGATGAATTGAAACACAACCTTATTAATCAAGAGGTTGGTATGACTGAAGTTATTGTAAACCCAAATTCTATTTTAGTAGGAAGAAAATACAAATTAAACAATTACTTCAAACGCTATAATCTTCAACTTTTAGCAGTATCTAGAAACAAGAAACCTCTATTAGAAAAAGAAATCACTGTTAAAGCAGGCGATGCGTTCTTAATAAGAGGTACTTGGGAACATATAGACGATTTAAAACAACAACACGAAAATCTGGTGATTATTGGTAGTCCAGAGGGAATGGCTAAAAATGTAGAAAGTCTTAATTCTAAATCATTTATTGCCTTAGGAGCCCTAATACTCATGATTATTTTTATGGTTTTCAAAATTGTACCAGGATCTATGGCTGCATTAATTTCAGCAGGTGTGGTTTTACTGACGGGATGTGTACCAATTTCAAAAGCATATAAAGGTATAAGTTGGACAAGTGTTGTTATGATTGCAGCAATGATACCAATGGGCATAGCACTCCAAAAAACAGGAACTGCACAATTAATTGCCAACGCTCTTGTTGATTATTTAGGTGCTATACATCCGATCTTATTACTAGGTGGTGTTTTTTTATTAACCACAACATTCAGTCAAGTAATCAATAACTCAGCAACAGCAGTATTAATGGCACCTATAGCAATACTTGCTGCTAGCTCACTAAACCTATCTCCTGAACCATTTATGATTGTAGTTGCCATTAGCGCATCAACAGCCTTTTTAACACCAATAGGCACAACCACAAATGCGATGGTTATGACAGCAGGAGGTTATAAGTTTATGAACTACTTAAAAGTGGGTGCTCCATTACTACTTATGTTCTTCATTATATCAATGATACTAGTGCCAATGATATGGCCATTTTGAAATAAAAATTATTAAATAGGAACCTTTAAATTAAACTAAAATGAAAGCAACAGCAACAAAACATCCAAGTTTAGAACAATACGGATTAAAAGATGTGACGGTTAACTGGAATTTATCACCTGAGGAACTTCAAAAAATAACGGTTGATAAAGGCATGGGGAAAGAAACAGCAAACGGAACCCTAGCTATAAACACAGGAAAATTTACAGGACGTTCTCCTCAAGACCGTTTTCTTGTAAAAGATGATTATACAGCTGATAAAGTTTGGTGGGGAAAAACTAACAAACCAGTATCTCCAGAAAATTTTGATAAGCTAAAAAACGAAATCACTAAATACCTTTCTGGAAAAGAAATTTATGCTAGAGATGGTTACGTATGTGCAGATCCAGAATTTAGAACAAATATTAGAACAGTAACTGAATTACCTTGGTCTAACATGTTTGTATATAATATGTTTTTAAGACCTAGTGAAAAGGAATTAGAAAACTTCAATGAAGATTGGTTAATCCTATGTGCACCGGGATATGTTTGTCCAGATCCAAAAGCTTATGGCATCCGTCAAGGTAATTTTTCAATATTAGACTTTACGAAAAAAATAGCATTAGTTGGCGGATCTGCTTACACAGGAGAAATGAAAAAAGGTATTTTCTCTGCCCTAAATATGATTTTACCAGTAGAAAAAGATGTATTACCAATGCACTGTTCTGCTAATGTTGGTAAAAAAGGAGATACTGCTATTTTCTTTGGATTATCTGGGACAGGAAAAACAACGTTATCTGCAGATCCAGACAGAAAATTAATTGGCGATGATGAGCATGGTTGGACAGCTGATAATACAATCTTTAACTTTGAAGGTGGGTGTTACGCTAAAGTAATTGACTTGACAGAAGAAAAAGAACCGGACATTTTTAGAGCAGTTAAGCCTGGTGCGATTCTTGAAAATATAGTGTTTAAAGATAATGGAGAACCCGACTATATGGATAGTAGCATCACACAAAATACCCGTGTAAGTTACCCAATTCATCACATTGATAATATTCAAGAAACGCTTTATGCTAACAACCCTAAGAACATCTTCTTCTTAACTTGTGATGCTTTTGGTGTATTACCTCCAGTATCTAAATTAACGCCAGGTCAAGCTGCATATCACTTTATTTCTGGTTATACAGCTAAAGTTGCAGGAACTGAAGCAGGAATTACAGAACCTGTACCATCATTCTCTGCTTGTTTTGGCGAACCATTTATGCCATTACACCCAACAGTTTATGGCGAAATGCTAAGTAAAAAAATGACTGAGGCCGGTGTAAACGTTTGGTTAATTAATACAGGATGGAGCGCAGGACCTTACGGTGTAGGATCTCGTATAAAACTAAAATATACAAGAGCAATGATTACTGCAATCCTTAATGGTGACTTAGATAATGTAGATTACGAACAAAACTTTATTTTCGGATTATTCATGCCTAAATACTGTCCAGGTGTACCATCAGAGATTTTAGACCCTATGAACACTTGGTTACAAAAAGGAGCTTACGTTGGTAAAGCTATTCACTTAGCACACTCATTCCACTTAAACTTTGAGAAATTTGCTCAACAAGCATCCGAACAAATTATTGAAGGTGGACCACTAATTGATGAACATCATCACTTACACGAACACTTTTAATAGGTTCTTATTAAACTTAAAAGGAGCTCAATTTGAGCTCCTTTTACTATTTATTTACTTAACTTCATTTTATATGAAACGTCATATTGCCCTTTTATTACTTGTACTTAGCCTGAACATTACTTTTGCTCAATCTCCTGTTGAGAATGAATTAGGTTCATGGTTTACTTTTTCAGGAAACCATGAAATTTCTGATAAGGTTAGTTTTAGTACCTTAATTCAGGCTTGGGACTACGAATTAGCAGATAACTTCAACTTTATTTTATACAACCTTTCGCTAAACTATGCTGTTTCACCTAAAACAACGGCTTCGTTAGCTTATGGGTTTTCAGATATTGATAGTGGCTTTGAAACAAATGCCCCACATACTTTTGAAAATCGTTTATCCGAACAGGTTGGTTATAAACATAAACTATTTAAACTACCAATAGACCATAGATTTAGAGTTGAACAACGATTCCTTAATAAATCTGGTCCAAACGTTATTCATAATAGACTCCGTTACAGACTTGGTATGAAAATAACGCTTAATAAAACCTTATTCTTTCGTATTCACAATGAATATCTTACAACTATTGGATCTAAGAAAGTAGATGCTTTTTCAGAAAACCGCTTATATGGCGCTTTAGGAATTCATGTTTCTAAATCAGCAAATATTCAAGTTGGTTATTTAAACCGAAAAATTAAAAAATTAAGCTTACACCGGCTACAACTGGGGCTCTTTTATAAAGCAGACTTAAGAAAAAAGAAAGAATTATAAATATTATAGTTTAGAGTAACTATTCAACTGAAAAAGTATCGAAGATCAAAAAGTATGATTTTCGATACTTTTTTATTTAAAAGTCCAAGCTACAATTCTTGATACCTTATTGCCTTGCCCCATATTAATTGTTTTGATATCAGTAGCACCTAATTTCTTTAAGGACGTGTACATACCTTTTACCAAATCCTTTTTAGATATTAGAGTTGTAAACCAAACGCACTGTTTCTTAAACAAAGAGCTTTCATAGAGATAATTATGAATAAATGCTTTTTCACCGCCTTTATACCATAGTTCATTTTTTGTACCAGAAAAGTTTCTAACAACCTTATCTCCTTCTCTATTTAATCCTTTTAGTTTTCTAGTCGTTGCCTCTAAAGCTTCAGTTTCCGATTTATAAAATGGAGGGTTACAAATAGACACTGAAAAGCTATCTTCTTCATTTAAAACACCATTAAATATTTGAGAAACATCTTTTTGAAATCTTAATTGAATGACATCATTTAATTTGTTTTCATTGACGATTTTTTGTGCATACTCTAATGAATTTCTATCAATATCCGTTCCTACAAATTTCCAATTATATTCAGCATTTCCTAAAATAGGATAAATACAACTGGCACCTGTTCCTATATCTAAAACATTGATGTTACCTGAGATTTTAGATGATTTTAACAAATCGGCTATGTGATGAATATAATCTACACGCCCAGGAATTGGCGGACATAAATTAGAATCAGGAAATTCCCAAAAATTAATGCCATAATGCTTAAACAATAAAGCTCGATTCAATGCTTTTACAGCATTTGGATTAGCAAAATCAATAGTTTTTGTCTGATAATTATTTTCAAACACAAAAGATAATAAATCTGGATATGCTTCGCATAAAGCTTCTAAATCATATCCAGATTTATGCTTGTTTTTTGGGTGAAAGTTCGGGTTCGTTTTGATTTTTAGATTCATTTTAATAATTATTCAAAACTACAAAATAGATTTCTAGGGAGTTCTTTTCAATTCTTATATATTCGTAAAAAAAATTTAAAGATGTTAAAAGCAGTTATTTTTGATATGGACGGTGTTATTATTGATAGCGAGCCTATGCATAATAAAGCCTATCATGATATGTTTAATGAAGTTGGTATTGAAGTTTCAACCGAATTTTATGAGTCATTCACAGGGCAATCCACAATCAACATCTGTAAACGCTTATGCGACCATTTTAGTTTGGATCAATCTCCTGAAGCTTTAGTGGCCATAAAACGTAAACACTACAAACATTTTTTTTATAGTAATTCTGACTTAGGCCTTATAGATGGTGTATTAAATTTAATTAAAGACTACCATAATAACGGACTCACTTTGGTTTTGGCGTCTTCGGCCGCTATGACTAGCATCAATCAAATTTTTGACCGTTTTGAATTAAGCCAATATTTTGTTGCGAAACTTAGTGGTGGCGACTTAAAACAATCCAAACCTCATCCTGAAATTTTTATTAAAGCGGCGGAAGCTACTGGTTTTAGCAAAAATGAATGCTTTGTAATTGAAGATTCCACCAATGGCGTTGAAGCAGCAAAAGCAGCAGGTATTTTCTGTGTTGGTTTTGATAGTTTTCACTCTAAAAATCAAGACTATTCTAAAGCCGATATGGTCATTAAAGATTTTAAGGAAGTTTCTTTTAGTGAAATTAAAACTCTTTTTTAATTATCTTTTTCTTCTTTAGCTTTCAAAATAATAGCTTTTAAACGTTCCTTTCTTAACGTTTCTCCAGCTTTCTTTTTATTTTTCTTCTTAGCCATCAACTTGGAATGCTTCGCTTTATTTTTGGTATTCTTTTCTCTACCTGTTTTTCCCATAATTATTGTTTTGCTTTTAACAAGGCATTCTGTTCTTCCATCAATTCAGTAAGATGCGATAATAATTCTATATCCTTTGGAGTAACCACTGTTTTATCTTTGGTGTCTTGAGCCTTATTACGAAGCTTATTCATAAACTTTACCACAATAAAAACTGTAAATCCTATAATCATAAAATCTAAAAATGCTTCGCCTAGTGCACCATAACCTATAGCTACCTCATCTGTAATATTAGTTCCACCAGCACCAGTTACCGCTTCTCTGAGGATGATACGTTTATTTTGCATATTAACACCACCTGTTAATAAAGACAATGGAGGCAAAAACACTTTCTTAACCAATACATCAATCACTTTATTGAAAGACGCACCAATGATAATACCAATGGCCATATCCATCATATTACCTTTTACGGCAAACTCTTTAAATTCTTTAAATAATTTCGTATTCCTCTTTATAATCATATTCCACTTTTTAATCCTATTTAACTTTGCAAATATATTAGAATGTTAATTTAATTATTAATCTATTCAACATAAAAAATATGGGAGATATATAGAGTAAACATTTTCCAGCTATAAATTCATCCAAAACAAGTCTTAGAATCCCGTATTCTTATTAAAGTGACAATAAACAATTTAATAATAGTGTTACACGGGTAGCTAGTGTATAGAAGAAAAATCATGTCAATCTGAAAATATAACAGAACCTAGCGGGAGTGCTTTTGAAAACCTAAAAAAACATTAGCTATAAAATCGCCATTTGGAATAATGTTGGTTTTTTAATAACTACAAAATCCGTATTTCAGTTTAGGTATCTACCAAAACCAAGGTCCGAAAAGAGCTAACGCGAGAATCTGCCTAGATATTCTGTTCATTAAATAAATCTCAAGCTAATCTTACACTTAGAACTTTAATAGCCTTTATTTTTTATAAAACTTAGCATATCCTCGATAAGCAAACAAACCTAAAACAGCTACTATGCCAAAAGCAATACCAATAAACTTTACACTCACAATTTGGTCGCCACTCGCATAACTATGCAAACCTGCTAAATAGAAATTCACTCCAAAATAAGTCATTAAAATACTTGAAAACGCAACAATAGACATTAAGTTGAAAAACCAACTCCCACGAAGTCCAGGAATCAATCGCATGTGAATCACAAAAGCATAAATCATAATACTGATAAGGGCCCAAGTTTCTTTAGGGTCCCAGCCCCAATAACGTCCCCAACTTTCATTAGCCCACATACCTCCCAAAAAGTTACCAATGGTTAGCATCACTAAACCAACAGTTAAAGCCATTTCGTTAATAACAGTTAACTCCTTAATATTTAAATCCATTTTAATTTTATTGGATTTGGTAGTAAAAATCATAAGTATTAATGCTACAACTCCTAAAATCATTCCTAGCGTAAACGGGCCATAACTCGCAACGATAACCGCCACATGTATCATGAGCCAATAACTATTTAAAACAGGTTGTAAGTTTGCAATAGCAGGATCCATCCAGTTCCAGTGTGCAATCATTAAAATCATAGCAGTGACAAATGCCGTTGATGCTATTGTTAAATCACTTTTTCTTCCGAAGGCTAAACCAAAAAACATCGTTGCCCAAGCCACATAAATCATAGACTCATAAGCATCACTCCAAGGCGCATGTCCAGATATGTACCAACGCACAATTAAACCTGCTGTGTGCAATATAAATAATCCAAGAATAATAAACTTAAAGACGGTTACTGACACATTTACAACCTTGCGTTTGTCATTAAATATTTGAGCAATCAATAAAATAAATAACAAACTACCTGCATATAAATACCAACTAAAAAGCTTCTTAAAAATATCATACTTGTTATAAAGCACTTCGGTTTTTACTTTATCATCACTTAGCATAACGTCTCCACCATAACGATGCTGGGTTTTTTTAAATGCTTCTAAAAGTTTTTCAGTTTCTTCAAAATCACCCGATTCTTTAGCTTGGTTTAATGTGAATAAATACGCTCTAAATCCATTTTTTATAAAGTTAGAATACAAGGAGTCTTTTATTTTCGACGTGTCTTTTTTGTAATCAAAATTAGAAATCCACTTGTTATTTTCATCATTAGGAATTGGGAATATCTTCAAAGACATACCTTCAATTGTGTTGTATAATAAATTAACACGCTGATCGGTTTCTTTAAATTCCTTTTGAAATCCATTTGGTATTTGAGCTTTGTAAGCCTCATCAAGATATGGTGCTAATTTGTATTCGCCTCTTTCTGAAAAGAAATCTGCAAGCGGAACGTATTTAGCATCTATATCGACCCCAATAAGTTTTCTAATAGAATCTCCTTTTTTAAGTTTCAAGTAAATAATAGGCACATTATACCAAAGCATAGGGCTTTCTTGAATGGACAAGAACACCTGATTTGCATCAAAGCCTTCATAAGTATCCTGCTTACTTAACTTACGAAGCATTTCTGAAGCATAAGTATTAACAGGCATCATTCGTCCGCTTAAATCTTGAATCACTAAATGCCCAAATTTATCTGCATGTGCTTTAGGAGACATGTTTGATTTTAAAATGGAATCTATTTGTGTTTTTGTAGGTATAGAATGGTCATGTCCATCATTCTCATGGTGCTCTTGAGAAAACACATTTAATCCAAAACATAACACCAAAATAGTAAGCAGTTTTGCTTTTTTAGCTTTTGTTTTTTCTAAAAATCGTTTTAGATCGCCAAAACGAGAATGTTTAGAAAACAGAATAGCCATCATCCCAAAATACAACATAAAATAACCAATATAAGTTATCAAAGAACCCCAAAAATCATGGTTTACTGAGAGAATGGTACCTTTTTCATCCGGATCAAAACCCGATTGAAAAAACCTGTAACCATCATGGTCTAAAATATTATTCATAAAAATTTTATAATCATAACTTTCTGATCTGTCGTCTAAAACAGTTACTTCACTTGAATATGCAGAATAACCTCGTTCTGTCCCAGGATAACGTTCTGCTTCGAAGTCGTTCAACTTTAACGCAAATGGCAACTCTAAGACCTTAGAACCATATTTAAACGCGAAATCTAAACCACCTAATTTTATTTGTTTAAAACTACTGTTTGTTCCCTTTCCTCCTAACAAACCAATACGTTTCGTTTCACCATTTGTGGTCACTTTTAACAATACTCCATCTTCATCATTCTTTAATGGTTGTCCTTTTTGTACAATATCAAAAACACCCTTTATAACGGGGTTAGGGAATACCATTTGCATCTTGCCAATCTTATAGAGAGAACGCAATACTAAAGGCTGCAAACTATCTTTAACTAACTTTCCTTGTGCTCTAGTGGCCATGGTCATGTACTCGCCATCAAAAGGCGAATTAATAGTTAGTGAATCGCCTTGATGCGTAATATTAATAGCACCATCAGTAGGTTTATTAAGAGCGATTAATACATTATGAATGTTTGCTATTTCTCCAACTTTTAAGAAGTGGTTATGTCTCCCTCCTTCTCCAGCTTCAACTAGTTTTAAATAAGATTCTCCATTCTCATCTGGAACAATATCTTCTTCAGCACCAACAATGAACTTTTCTAATTTAATAGTTATTGGCTGTTGATTGTATTTGGTCTCTATTTTTAGATCATTTTCTAAACGACCTGAAAAATCAACCTCACGTTCTACTGGCAAGCGTTGCGGTACTCCATCAATTTCATAATCTCCATCAATTAGCGTTGTAATGTATGTTTTTTGCGAAAGAAAGTTGTTTTCAATGGCTCCTTCTCGAATGGCCATCATACCTTCAAAACTGGCATAACGTGTAATAAAAGCACCCAACAGAATAAAAATGAATGATAAATGCAAGATAAATGTTGCCCATTTTTCTTTTTTATATAGCCTAAATCTAAAAACATTTCCAGTGAAATTAATAATGAAAAACACCATGATTGCTTCAAACCACCATGCATTATAAATTAAGTTTCTGGTGTACGGTGTTGGTGAAGTTTCTTGTCCTGCATCTAAGAAGGTTCCGGTTGCCATAGCAGCTGCAAAAGCAATAAATAAAACAGCGGTTAACTTCGTAGAAAAGAAAATGTTGGCGAGTTGTTTTTGCATAATAAAACCCCTTTTTTAGGGTTACGCAAATTTAAGGATTAATGTTTATTTTGAAGTATTAAAGTCATGAAAAAGTTGACAAAAAATTGAAGAAACAAGTCTGCTTATCGAGTTCTTGATTCAAAAATCTTCAAATATAAGAACGTTCCCATTTTTCGGGCACGACGTTTAGCCTGTTCAGCATAATCCCCTTCAAAAAGTTCTTCTATAGTTTCAAACCAGAGGTTTAGCCACAAGCCAAAGTGTAATTCTGTGATGCTATTATTATTTTGTTTATCAACCTCGACATGAGTTTCTAGTGGGTCGCCCTGATACTTATGCTCCAACTTCCGGGTCATGAACAAACTGGTTTCCCAGAAGGTAGTCAATTTATCTAAATGCGCATCCCAGTCTTTAATGGCATCATTAAAAAAAGGTCCAAGAACATCATCTGCTCTCACTTTTTTATAGAATGAAGAGACCAATAAAAATACATCTTCTCTAGTTTTGATATCATTTTTCATGGATTACAAAATTAGACTATTTTTCTCGTATTGGCATAAACGGAACACTGAGATTGAAAACCAATGTATGTCATGTTCCATAAACAAATGCGCAAGGGATAGAAGTGGAAAGCCCACAGCGATCCCGATAGCTATCGGGACAAGATCGTGAGGACTTGCAACGGATAGCCCGACCCGATAGGGATGCGCCCAAATATTAATAATTCTGCCTCCTTAATTCATAATTCATTAGTATTTTAGCAATATGATTTCAGTAGTAATTTTAGGTGCTGGCAATGTTGCTACACATTTATTTAAAGGGTTTAGTAAAACAAGTGAAGTTTCTGTTGTTCAATGGTACAACAGAAGTTTATCGGCGATACAATCTTATGAAAGTATAGTTGACATTACCAATGATCTAAACACATTAAAAGATGCCGATGTATATATTTTGGCAGTTAGTGACGATGTGATTTGTGAATTATCGAGTAAACTTCCTTTTAAAAATAAACTAGTTGTGCATACCTCGGGCAGTGTTAGCGTTTATGATATTGATAAAAAACACAAACGTGGGGTACTCTATCCACTGCAAAGCTTTAGCAAAAATGCCGAAATGGATTTCGCGAATGTGCCAATTTGTATTGAAACCATCGACAAAGCGTGTTTCCCTATTTTAAAGGAACTATCATTAAGTTTAGGGAGTCCAATAAAGCGCATAAATAGCGACCAAAGGCGTGTACTGCATTTGGCAGCGGTTTTTGTTAATAATTTTACGAATCAATTATACAGAATTGGGCATGAAATCACAGAAAGTGAAGGCGCCGAATTTGATTTATTAAAACCGTTAATTTTAGAAACTGCAAAGAAAGTTCAGGAGATGTCGCCTTTCAAGGCCCAAACCGGACCTGCCAAACGTAACGATAAAAAAACCATTAAAAAACATTTAAAAACTTTAGAGAGCCAGCATCATAAGGATATTTATGAATTGCTTACTAAATCGATTATACATACACATGGAAGAAAAAAGTTATAAGGAATATTTAGAGCATATTACAACATTTATTTTTGATGTTGATGGTGTTTTAACCGATGGTTCTATTACAGTTACCACAACTGGAGAAATGCTAAGAACCATGAGTATAAAAGATGGCTACGCTTTGAAAACGGCTGTTGATAAAGGATTTAATGTCTGTGTCATTTCTGGCGGATCGAACGAAGGGGTACGCTTAAGATTGCAAGGTCTAGGTATCACAGATATCTATCTAGGCGCTCATAATAAAATTGAGCAACTCGATGATTACTTTAGTAAAAAGCATATTAAATCTGAAAATGTACTGTATATGGGTGATGATATTCCTGATTACCCTGTTATGAAAGGTATTGGACTGCCATGTTGCCCACAAGATGCTGTGCCTGAAATTAAAGGTATTTCAAAATACATTTCGCATAAAAAAGGTGGTAAAGGTGCTGCACGAGATGTGATTGAGCAAGTTTTGAAAGTTCAAGGAAAATGGAATGGTAATTTTGGGGCTAAATATGATTAAACCAGTCTTTAGTCTTCGTTTCACTAAAAATAGTAAAATATTCGTGAATTCGTAGCACCCTTAAATTTTAAACTTTGAGTTTCTTAAATCTTATCCGTTGGAAAAATTTGTTGATGATTGCATTAGTGCAATTACTCATTAAGTATGCCCTTTTAGAACCATTTGGAGTACAAACTACTTTAAATGCTTTTGGTATTACCCTTTTAATTTTAGCAACCATTTGTATAGCAGCTGCAGGAAATATTATTAATGACATATATGATATTGAAACCGATATAGTTAATAAACCCAATACCATTATTATTGATAAATCCATTTCAGAAAAAACAGCATATAATCTATTCATAATACTCAATTTGATTGGTGTTGGTGTTGGTTTTTATTTATCACATTTAGTTGGTAGAGCAGCTTTTTTTTCAATATTCGTTATAATTTCTATTTTACTTTATGTGTATGCATCATATTTAAAACGCACGCTTTTAGTTGGTAATATTGTTGTTTCTATACTTGTTGGTCTCAGCTTAATTATTGTTGGAATATTTGAATTAATTCCAGCTATGACACTTTCTAACCAACACACTCAAGTCCTGTTTTTTAAAGTAATTTTAGATTATACATTATTTGCATTCTGCATAAACTTATTAAGAGAAATAGCCAAAGACATTGAAGATATTGATGGCGATTATAAAGCCGGAATGAATACTTTACCTATCGCAATTGGAAGGGAGCGCGCTAAGCATGTATTGACTGTTTTAAATTTCTTTCCATTAGCAGGCATCATCGTTTATGTCGTTTCAGATTTATACAAACAACCCATTTCAGTTGGCTATTTTTTGCTATTTATTATTGGTCCGCTTACTTATGTAAGTATTAAAACCTTTGGCGCTTCAACAAAAAAAGAGATGCATCACATTAGTAATATGTATAAATTAATCATGCTTTTCGGGATGCTTTCGTTACTTTTATACAAGTATGTTATTCTCAATTAATGCTGAACGAAAAACTTAAAAAACATCGAATTATTTTAGCTTCAGGGTCACCTAGAAGACAAGAGTTTTTTAAAAACTTAGGACTGGACTTTGAAATTCAACTAAAGCCAGTTAAGGAAGAATATCCGCCACGATTAACTCATTTTGAAATCAGTAATTATCTCGCACAATTAAAAGCTTTACCCTTTAAAAAACAATTGTTACCAAATGATATTTTGATTACTAGCGACACCATTGTTTGGAACGATGACACTGCTTTGGGAAAACCTTGCGATGCAGATGAAGCATTCCGTATTTTAAAATCATTAAGTAATCAAACTCATGAGGTCATTACTTCTGTTTGTTTTACCACTACTAACTTTGAAAAAACACTTTATGATATAACCAAAGTGACTTTTAAAGAACTTTCAGATGAAGAAATTTTATTCTACATAAAAACCTACAAGCCTTTTGACAAAGCTGGAGCTTACGGGATTCAAGAATGGATTGGACAAATAGGTGTTACAAAAATTGAAGGCTCCTATTTTAACGTTATGGGTTTACCTGTTCATCTTGTTTATAAAACGTTAAATACTATTGCAGAAACAACTTAGGATTGTAAATTTATACAATGGAAATACTTAATAAATTAAAGACGGTCTTAAAAATTGACATTCTTATTTGGCTAATAGTTGGTTTGGTGCTTTCACTTGCTTCATGCCAAAACAAATCAGTATCTATAGATTTGGCTATTAATTCTGACACAACAACGATTGAACAAGAAGTCATAGAGAAACATGAAACATCTTCAGAGTTTAAAACATATTGGTATGCAGGAGAAGCTGAAATTTCATCTTATAAATTAGAGCAATGGCGTTATGGAGAAATGCGAGAAGGAACTGCTGTTTTAGTATATGTGACTGAAGATTTTCTACCCGATGTTCAAGTAAAAGCAAATTATCAAAATGCTAATAACATCCCTGTTTTAAAATTGAATGCTATTAAAAAATTCAATACTGGTGTGTACCCATATTCCATAATGCAGAGTACCTTCTACCCGGTTTCAAACAATAAACATGCTTTAAAAGTTTCAAGTTCTATGCAAGAATGGTGCGGCCATGTGTATGCGCAACTCAATAACAGAAAACAATTTGAAATCAATTCTCACTCTTATTTTGAAGGCGAAGCTGATAAAACTTTCAAACTAGACAAAGCCATTTTAGAAAATGAATTATGGGTAAAACTTCGCATCGACCCAAAATCATTACCAACGGGAGATTTAAAAATGATTCCGTCATTTGAATATTTAAGACTTAAACATAAAACTATAAAAACTTACGAAGCTTCTGCATCTTTAACAGGAAACACCTACTCCATCAGTTATTCAGAATTAAAGAGAACATTATCAATAACATTTAACCCCGAATTTCCTTTTGATATTTTAAGTTGGGAAGAATCCTTTGAAAGTGGTTTCGGACCAAATGCTAAAGTTTTAACATCCAAAGCAATCAAACTGAAAACCATTAAATCTCCTTATTGGCAAAAGAATAGCAATAAAGATGAAATGCTTAGACAAACACTTAAATTAGATTAAATTTGTGCTTTGTTTACATGTGTATTTCTAAAAATTATCATCACTAATATTATGTTATTTAATTTCTTTAAAGATTATCAAAGTGAGTTAATTATATCTGCGATTCTACTTATTTCGTTGCTTATTATTAGATTTATTATCCATTTTACAATAACCAAGGTAGCACGAAATACAGGTATTAATGAAGCTAGAATTAGACTTATTAGAAGATACATAACAGTTACTATATTTCTGTTTGCAGTGCTTATCGAATCCTTTATTTTCGGGACAGAATTCAAAGAAATAGCTGTTGTTTTTTCATCTATTTTCGCTGTAATCGGCATTGGTTTATTTGCTATTTGGTCTATTTTAAGCAATATAACCTCTGGAATAATTATGTTTTTTAATTTCCCTTATAAGGTTGGAGACAAAATTGCTATACACGATAAAGACTTTCCAATTACCGCAATTATTGAAGATATACGTGCGTTCCAATTACACTTGCGTATTGAAAACGGTGATTTAGTAACCTATCCCAATAACCTTATGCTCCAAAAGGCTGTAACCCTTGTTGAAAAAGATGCTATTGATGATGTTATTGACGATGACAGTGAAGCTGTTTAAATATTCCATATATTTAAGGTATACTATTTAAAATGGCAAAAAACACAACACATATCTCTAAAAATGTATTAGGACAAATACCAGGCAGTGTTATATATACTGGTAAAAAAGATAAGCAAAAACTCTTTATTGAATCTTTTGATTATAATAAAGAACAGTGTACCGAAAAAACACTAAATACTGTTCAAGAAAGCTTCGAGTATAAACTTACAGATTCTATTACATGGATTAATCTAAATGGATTAAATCATGTTGGAGAAATTGAAAAACTTGGCGAACATTACGATTTACATCCACTGGTTTTAGAGGATATTGTTAACATCTCACAACGTCCTAAAATTGATGAATACGATAATTACCTATTCGTAGTTCTAAAGATGTTGTATTATGATGCCAATGAAAAGATAGTTTCAGAACAAGTTAGCTTTGTTTTGGGTAAAAACTATGTACTATCCTTTCAAGAATCAGAAGGTGATGTTTTCAATTCTGTTAGAAACCGTATACGGCATGCGAAAGGGCGCGTTCGCTCGATGCAAGCTGACTATTTACTTTATGTATTAATCGATGCTGTTGTAGATCATTATTTTAGTGTTATAGAAACTTTAGGAGATAAAATTGAAGATTTTGAAACTGCTATTTTTTCAGGTGAAGTAGATGACGATATTAGCCAAAAGATTCAAAATTTAAAACGTGAAATCCTAAGAGTACGTCGCGGTATATTTCCACTTCGTGAAGTTATAAATCGTATTGAAAAAAACGAAAACAAACTCATTCACAAAAAAACAATCACGTATTACAGAGATGTTTACGATCATCTAATCCAAGTTTCAGAAAATATTGATATTTACCGAGAAATGATTTGGAGTTTAATGGATATGTACATGACTACCATTAGTAATAAAATGAATGAAGTCATGAAAGTTCTTACCATAATGGCATCCATTTTTATCCCACTAACCTTCATTGCGGGCATTTACGGCATGAATTTCGAGTACATCCCAGAACTTCAATATAAATACTCTTACTTCATACTTTGGGGCGTTATGATTGTGTTATTTATTGGCATGCTTATCTACTTTAAGCGAAGAAAGTGGCTTTAAAAAAAGTGATTATTTGGGCGCCCGCCTGCCCTGCCGGCAGGCAGGTTACCACCAGGGTCGGGCTTTACGTTATAATCTTTCTTGTGCTGAACTTGTTTCAGTATCTCATTAAGTTTTTTAAAAATATAAGATGAATTTTAAACAAAAAATTTATAGTTAAGCCCAAAAAATAATTTCCACTGCGATCCCTAACGCACATGGCAATTATTTTCCAACTACAAAAATGAAACTGATAAGTCCTAACTGCAAACTTGACTTTGTAAAAAAATGAGCTAACTTCCTTCATTATAAGCCCTAAACATATTATATAAACTTCTAAAATGTATGGTATTGACGCAAAATGGATGTTGGTAGTAGTAAGTGTTCCAATCTATTATTTTTATTAAATTAAACGAACACTATGTGTTTAATATACGTTTGTCTCCGAATAATAATTCGTTTCTCTAACTAAAACACCTATAAACACAAGTAATGTTAAACAATAAAGGTTTTTATTTATCTTGGTGCACAAATAATAGATATATAGTTACCAGTAACTATATACATACGTTGTATGTAATTATAAAATTATGATTGATAAGATTATTAAATACCAAAATGATTCTGAAAAAAACTTTGAACAGAAGAAAAATATAAAAACAATTATAAATTATATTATCGCTTTCATTCTCTTCTTGTTATCAACAATTATTTCAGCATTCACATTTCCATTAAGGTTTATATATAACAAAACAATTCGAAGAAATTCTGATTCAAAAATCATACACCTTAATGCTAGAAATATAGATTCAGTTTTGAAAAAAGAAAAATTAGTTTTAATAGACTTTTGGGCTGAATGGTGCGGGCCATGCTTAATGATGAATTCTACAATGGAAAAATTTGCGACTGAATCAAATGGTTTAAGAATTACTAAGGTTAACGCTGATTTAAATTGGAAATTAATAAATAAATTCAAAATAAAAGGCTTACCACAATTTATTCTAATGAAAAATGGAGAAGAAATAAAAAGGCATGCAGGAGCAATGACAATTTTTGAATTGACTAAATTTTGTGATGAAAGCAAAT
>NZ_CAJQQI010000023.1 GCF_905480415.1 uncultured Algibacter sp.
TGGCTTGGTATTGCAGATAATGAAACTACTAACCAAAAGCTTAAAGACAAAGAAGGAATCTTGAGTTTAGATTCTAACAAAACGTTTGAGGCTGCTTATAATATTGAAATACACAACAGCCATTTAGTTTAAAGCCAAGAATAAGTTTAACTTTGCCAACAAAATAGCAACATTTTGACTTTTCACGATTTAAACATAAACAATCAACTTTTTAACGCCTTAGACGATTTAGGGTTCATTACACCTACACCAATACAGGAACAAGCCTTTAATGTGGTGTCTTCAGGAAAGGATGTCGTTGGTATTGCGCAAACAGGTACAGGAAAAACCTTTGCCTACATGTTGCCTATTCTTAAAGATTTGAAGTTTTCAGAGCAAGAAAACCCTCGTGTTTTGGTTTTAGTCCCTACGCGCGAATTGGTTGTTCAGGTCGTTGATGAAATTGAAAAGCTTTCAAAATACATTAACAATCGTATTTTAGGAGTTTATGGTGGTACAAATATTAATACACAAAAGCAGGCTATTGCTGACGGTGTTGATATTTTAGTGGCTACACCTGGGCGCTTATATGATTTGGCTTTGAGTCGGGTTTTACAACTTAAATCGATTCAGAAATTAGTGATTGATGAAGTGGATGTGATGCTAGACTTAGGTTTTAGACATCAACTAATAAATATTTTTGACATTTTACCAGAGCGTCGACAAAACATCATGTTTTCAGCAACCATGACGCAAGATGTTAATTTGCTGCTTAACGATTTCTTTAAAAGTCCAGAACGAGTTTCTATAGCGGTTTCTGGAACACCACTTGAAAATATTTCACAGCAACGTTATAATGTGCCTAACTTTTACACGAAGGTGAATTTATTGACGCAACTCTTAAAAGATACCGAAACCTTTAACAAGGTGCTGGTTTTTGTTGCTTATAAACGTATGGCGGACCGTTTGTTCGAAAATTTAGATGAACGCTTTCATGATGAATTATGTGTTATACATTCTAACAAAACACAAAATTACAGACTGCGAAGTATTGAGCAATTTAGAAATGGTGATAACCGTATTTTAGTAGCTACTGATGTTATGGCACGTGGACTCGATATTGATAACGTTTCTCATGTAATTAATTTTGATACACCGGATTTTCCTGAAAACTACATGCACCGTATTGGTAGAACAGGGCGCGCTGAACGCGAAGGTCAAGCTTTAGTTTTTTCTACAGAAAAGGAACAAGAATCTATTGAAAATATTGAGTTGTTAATGAAAATGACCATCACGGTTATAAACATTCCTGACACCGTTGAAATTTCTACCGACCTTATCGAAGAGGAACGTCCACAAATAAAAGAACATAACAACCCTTTTAAACGTAAAGACGAAGATGCGCCAGGACCAGCGTTTCATGATAAATCTGAAAAGAACTCTAAAGAAAACTTAGGAGGTTCTTATAAGTTTAAAATTGCTGCCAAATACAAAAAGCCAAAAACTAAAGGCGATAAGAATTATAATAGACGGAATAAGAGGTAGTAATTTTTGAATAATGAATTCTAGGAATGTCTCTAATCTATTTTCTTAAATAAATTTTTATGGTGTAAAAATTTATTATCTTACTTGGAAATAAATTTAATTACACGCATGGTCTTTTTATTCTTAAAAGCAGCTCTAGTTATTCTTATATGTATTATCCTGTTATGGATTTTAAGTGTTTACTTAAAAAATGCCAGTATAGTTGATATATTTTGGGGATCTGGTTTTGTCATTGTTAATGCCGTTTACTTTTTTTATCAAGATGTTGTTTATACACGACATATTATATTACTTGGTTTAGTAACACTTTGGGGTTTACGATTGTCCATATATTTAGCTTACAGAAATATTGGGAAGGGTGAAGATTTTAGGTATCAAGAATTTAGAAGAAAGTATGGAACACATCGCTACTGGTGGGTAAGCTTTTTCCAAGTCTTTCTATTACAAGGTGTTTTAATACTTATCGTTTCCTTACCATTATTAGGATCAAATAATTATACTCAATCTAATCAAATATCGTGGATAGATTATGTAGCCATACTCGTTTGGATTATCGGGTTTATTTTTGAAAGTGTAGGCGATTATCAACTAACAAAATTTAAAAGTAATCTAACTAATAAAGGCAAAATCTTAAACACAGGTTTGTGGAAGTATACGCGTCATCCTAATTATTTTGGAGATGCGGCAATTTGGTGGGGTTACGCTCTTTTTTGTGTGTCATCTGGTATTTATTGGCCAATTTTAGGATCTGTGGCTATGACTTTTTTAATTATTAAGATTTCTGGTGTATCCCTTTTAGAAGATTCTTTAAAAGATAAAAAACCGGAGTATCAAAATTACATGAAGCAAACAAGTTCATTTTTCCCTTGGTTTCCAAAAAAATAAAACATGTTAGAGTACTTAAAAAACAACATATGGCTTATTATTTTTATTTTATGGGGATTACCTCTAACCTATTATAGAAGTAAATTTAGAAAGATTGTTTACCAAACAGAAAGTTGGACAATCAATATAAAACCGCTTTTTTTTAAAGAAATTAAAGCCCTTTTTGGAAATATGTATCCAGAGAACAAGGCCTATAAAAAATTTAGAAATTTTTATTTGTTTTATCTAGCTGTGTATGTACTGCTCTTTTTATTCTATTTACAATTTAATTAAAATTGTAATAATTGGTATTAAGGCCCTGAATTTTATGAAGTGCATCGGCGGATATAAATAATTAAAAAATGTGTCAACCTTCAAAACAGCCCAAAAAAAGATTATACATAAAAACCTTTATGAATAGCATTAAGACCTAACCTCAATAATCTAGATGCAAAAAATATAATTAAAAAGCTTCTTTTCATCTTCATAGAAGAAGGATCTTTTTATTGATTGATGAAGAACTACTGCCTAATACTAGCTTTTTTGCAACCCACGTAAAATTAATATGCCAATTCTGGAAATCACGAAAGTAAACAACCCAAAAGTTGCTGTTAGTAAGGATACTTTAAGTCCTCCTGCAAAAATTGAAGGATCTACATCTCCCATAGCCTCAAGACTATCGAAAGCAGTTATTAAACCTATAACAGACCCTAAAAAGCCTAACACTAAACCTAACAAACTGCTATCCACAGTCATTTTTATCATTTTTTCGGAGATTAAATCGTTCTTCTTTAAGCTAATAAATCCTTTGATTAAAAACCCTATAGACAATAAAAAGCTAATAAGTATAAGCGACATAAACAAAGGGCCACCTTCATTAAACCTATCTACAAATGGATTTACTGCTGAGAAACATAATGGAAATGATGACATCATAATTAAATACATAACTGTTTGTTTTTTGATTAATATGGTTCAAACTTACCAGATAAAAATGCTTTAAAAATTAATATGCGACGAACGACCAAATTAACAATCGTTATTACATAATGTAGAAACCCTTACTAAAGCAGTTATTCATCTACAAAATAAAAATACACCTCAAAATTATAGTATTATTGTATAACTTAAATTAATTTATGGTTATCAAATTATTTATTTTAAAAGGTTTAGGACGAGCGCTATTACACATTATTTTTTGGTGTGGTGTCTTGCTTTTTTTTACTTATTTCTTTGGTGCTGGAAGTGAAAATTTTAATGATATTTTGGCGTTTTCATTGTTCTTAATGCCTATTACCATAGCTACAACATACGTTTCAATTTATAAATTAATACCCGATTACCTTATAACAAAACGGTATATCCTTTTCGGATTATACAGCCTGTATACATTTATTGTTTCGGTGTATTTAATTATGGTATCTATTTTTTTTAGCCTTATTTATATCGCCCAGTTTAATTACGAGGCCATGAATCCGGTTACAAAAAACATTTTGTTCGTAGCCACAGGTGTGTATATGGTGGTACTTTTAGTTAGCGCATTTACACTTCTCAAACTAAATTTAAAAAACAGTGAGGAAACAAAAATTCTAGAAACTAAAATTCTAGAAACACAACTAAAATTAAAAGAGCAAGAGCTGAATTATTTGAAGATGCAGATTCATCCACATTTTCTATTTAACACCTTAAACACCATGTATGGGTTTGCTTTAAAAAAAGCAGATGAAACGCCAGAAATGATTTTAAAACTCTCCAACTTATTGGATTATTTATTGTACCAAGTAGACAAACCTTTTGTATCTCTTAATGACGAAATAAACCACATTAATGATTACATTGAGTTAGAAAAAATGCGTTTTAATGATACACTTCATATTAATTTTGAGATTGAAAACATATTAGTAGACACCAAAATAGCGCCTATGCTCCTACTGCCATTTGTGGAAAACAGTTTTAAACATGGAAGCTTAAAAAAAGGTATTCTTAATGTTGGCATTAAGTTGTATTGCAAAAACAAGAGTCTCTTTTTTGAAATTAAAAACACAAGTACAATCAATGCTATTTCAGAAAACGGAATAGGTTTAGACAACATTAAAAAACGACTAGATTTATTATATAAAGACCAATACACACTAACCATTAATAATGAAAACGGATTATTTAAAGTAAATTTAAAACTTAACACCGTTTAATTTATGCCAGAAAACAAAGACATATTTTGTATTATAGTAGATGATGAAGCTATTGCTAGAGAAGTTATAGCTACACACGTATCAAAAATACCTAATATAAAAATTATTGCGAGTTGCATTAATGCCATTGAAGCTTTTAGTGCGCTAAGAGTACATAAAATAGACTTAGTTTTTCTTGATATTAATATGCCCGAAATCTCTGGAATATCTTTTGCGAAATCTATTAATAAGGAGGTGAAAATTATTTTCACAACAGCCTATCGTGATTTTGCTGTTGAGGGTTTTGAATTGCAAGCTGTAGATTATCTGCTAAAGCCTATTTCTTTTGATAGATTATTAAAGGCAGTGAATAATTATTTTGATATTCATATAGATTCAAAACATACTGAATATATAGAAATAGATAACAACGCTTTTATGTTTGTGCGTTCAGACCGACGTATGATTAAAATTGATTTTGAATCTATCATCTATATTGAAAGCTATAGTGATTATATTAAAATTCATTTAGCCGATGAAACCATAGTTACTAGAGAAACTATAAGTGCCATTGAAGCAAAACTCCCTAGTAAAAGTTTTATAAGAATTCATCGTTCTTATATTATAGCATTAAAACATATTACGTCGTTCACTAACGAGGAAATTACAATAAACAACATCACTTTAACGATTAGTAGAAGTTACAAAAAGGATGTATTACAAATTCTTGAAAAATTCTAAAAAAAATCCCCTTTCAAATTAATGAAAAGGAATTATAAGATGTAGAGAGTTTTTCAGTTTACAGAAAAGTAACCAACCAATTTTAACCCTAACTTAGAGTTAAACCTATATACTTACTAGACTCTCTACAATATCTTTAATTGGTACTATTAATTTTCCTTCTTTAGTTTTTATCGTTACTGTTATACCGTCAATAGATTCAACTTTTCCTTTAATGTTGTTAAACTCTATTTTCTGCCCTATTTCATAAGTCTTTCTAGTATAAAAAGTTCTTAATAAATCACCTACAATTTTTTGAGCTCCAAAACCAAATGCTAGTGCAAAGGCTAATAAAAATGCTGCCAAAATCATTGTTAAATTACTTGTAACAATTTCAGTATCAATTCCTGCTTGGTTTAGAGCTGTTATAGAAACAAAAATTAAAATAATAAAAAACACAACTTGACTTATTATTTTGGCTCCTGATAAATCCATCGACTCAAAAAACGATTTTAAGCCTTTTTTGATAAGATTTGCTAAAATTAATCCGATGGTAAATATGACTAACGCAGCAAATAATTGAGGTAAATAGGCTAATAAATTACTGATCTGCTCGGAAATCATTGTTAAGTTCATAATGTCTGATGCCATTATCAATAACATGATATACATGATCCACTTTACAAAACTAGAGACCACTTTTATCGTATCAAAGTTTAGCTTTTTACCTTCAACAATCTCTATTTCATTTATAGCATCGTCTAGCTTGTTTGCTTTTGCTAATTTTAATGCCTTTTTAATGATTTTTACTATAAGTTTTGTTAAAAGCCAGCCAAAAACCAGCACAATTATAGTTCCTATAATGTTTGGGAATATTTTGGATATTTCCAGCCACATCGTCGATAGAGATTCCATCGCCATTTCTTTCCATTGTGTCGCTTTTTCCATTTTTTATCTATTTTAGTTAGGGTTGTTTTTGGTGTTATATTCTATTTATTGGGTTTTCTACTTCGCATAACTGTTTCAATAACATCACCAATATTATATGAAAACAGGGCAGCCAAATCCATAATGAGTTTTGCCATGGCAATATCACTCATAACCTTAGACTTAAGTTCCTGCGGAACTTCTTTAAGTGGTTGGTTTATATGTTTAAATGGATTATCCATTAATTTTGGTTTTTGTTATATACGGTTATAAGCTTATCTTTGGCACGTTTAATTCTCATTTTAACTGCGCTTTCTCCAATACCAAGGGCACTTTCAATTTCCTTTATGCTTAAATAATCTTGATATTTTAACAATAAAATCATTTTCTCCTCAGGAGAAATAAGCTCTAATGCTACTTTTAATTTTTCAACTTTCATATTCAGAAAACTAGGATCATCTTCATCATAATCATCAGAGAGGTTTTCTATATTTTTATAATCAACCGACTGTTTTTCAAATTTCTTAGCCGTATTTCTAGTTACATAATTTACACAATGGTTATAAGTAAACGCATATAACCATGTTGAAAATTTCGATTTTCCTTTAAAACTAGCTAACTTAACAAAGAGTTTTAAAAACACGTCCTGTGTTAAATCTTTCGCTTCGTCACCATCCTTTGCAAAACCATAGCATTTATTATATACTAATCCAGCATACCTATCATACAAGGTCTCGAAAAGCAATGTGTTATTTGTATTCACAATGGCTTCAACCAGATCTTCGTCAGATAGTTTATTAATGTTGTCGAGAGTTTTCAAATTTAGCTTTCGCTATTAAGTTGTTACATTGTTTAAGACACGGCCTTTTTTAAAAGTCACATGATATGCAAAAAAACAATAAATAATATGTCTTTACTTTAAATCCTTGCATCATTAACACGCAATTAATACGCATTTGTTTCAAAAAAATTAAACTTTTGTTAAATCTATATTCTTAAGTCTGATATTTATAAATTAGCTAAAATTTTAATTTATGAATCGGGCATGTTAAAGTTGTTATCACTCAATAGAATGATTAATAGCGAACAACATGTGCCAATTAAAAAACAATAAATACAAACACATGAAATTACTATACACCTACCTTTTAGCTGCGCTTTTTATTTTACCATTACAAAGTCATGCGCTAGATGATTTTTGGGGAGCAACTGGACATCGTGTTGTTGGAAAAATAGCAGATGATTATTTATGCGGAAAAGCCAAAAGAGAAGTTAAGCGCTTATTAAAAAGAAAGTCACTAGCTTTCGTTTCTACATTTGCTGATGAGATAAAATCGGACAAACGTTACAATGAGTTTTATACATGGCATTATATTAATATGTCTATGGATGAAAACTACGAAGACTCTAAAAAGAATACTAAAGGTGATTTAGCTTCAGGTATAGCATATTGCAAAAAGATTATAGTTGATAATAATGCGTCAGATGATGATAAAGCATTCTACTTAAAGCTCTTAATTCATTTGATTGGTGATTTACACCAACCTATGCATGTTGGATTACAAGAAGATAAAGGTGGTAACGATTTTAAAGTACAATGGTTTTATAAAGATTCTAATTTACATAGAGTTTGGGATAGCGAAATGATTGAGAATTTTAATATGAGTTATAATGAATTAGCTGAAAACGCTGATGTTTTAAGTAAACAACAAGTGAAAATGATTCAAGAAGGTTCTGTTATTGATTGGGTAAATGAAACACATCAATTAACAAAAAAAGTATATGCTTCTGCTAAACCTGATGAAAACTTAAGATATAGGTATTCTTATAATCATTTTAAAACGGTTAGAAGTCAATTACAAATTGCTGGAATTCGATTGGCAAAAGTTTTGAATGATTTGTTTTAGAAAAAGGTATTTAAAAAACAAAAAGGCTGTCTTGAATTCAAGACAGCCTTTTTGTTTACAATTTCTGCTTAAGCAGAAGTATCTTTAATTAAATATGTAATGCTCTATCTTCAGTAGCCGCTAATGCCGCCTCTTTAATAGCTTCTGTATATGTTGGATGTGCATGAGACATACGAGATATATCTTCCGCGGAAGCGCGAAATTCCATAGCAACAACTGCTTCTGCTATCAAATCTGCTGCACGAGCACCAATCATGTGTACACCTAAAATTTCATCAGTTGTTTTATCTGCAAGAATTTTTACAAAACCATCTATATCCATACTCGCTCGACTTCTACCTAAAGCGCGCATTGGAAAAGAACCTGTTTTGTATGCAACACCCGCTTCTTTAAGTTGTTCTTCTGTTCTACCAACAGCAGCAACTTCTGGCCACGTGTAAACCACCCCTGGAATTAAGTTATAATCAATATGTGGCTTTTGTCCAGCAATAATTTCAGCAACAAAAACACCTTCTTCTTCCGCTTTATGAGCTAACATGGCGCCTTTCACAACATCTCCAATAGCATAAATATTTGAAGCCGATGTTTGTAAATGTTCATTAACTTCTACTCTACCCCTATCATCTAACTTCACGCCTGCAGCTTCAGTATTTAAACCAGCCGTATAGGGGCTGCGGCCAACTGACACTAAACAATAGTCGCCTTTAAATTCTACTTCTTCTCCTTTTTTATTATCAGCTTTCACAATAACCTCATCCCCAACACGCTCAACAGATTTTACTTTGTGAGACACTTGCATTTTAAATTTAGCTTTCTTAAAAACCTTATTAAGTTCTTTCGATAAACCTGCATCCATGGTTGGAATGATTCTATCCATATACTCAACAACAGTAACCTCAGCACCTAAACGTCTGTATACTTGTCCTAATTCTAAACCAATAACACCACCTCCAATAACAATCATGTGCTTTGGAATTTCTTTAAGCTTTAAAGCTTCAGTAGATGTAATGATTCGTTCTTTATCAAGTTTTATAAATGGTAAGTTCGATGGTTTACTGCCTGTTGCAATAATCGTATTTTTTGCTTCAATTTCATTAGTTTCTTCTCCAGAAACAGTAATATGTGTAGCATCTTTAAAGCTGCCTAAACCTTGATAGACATCAATATTATTTTTCTTCATTAAAAAATCAATACCACCTGTAGTTTGATCAACAACTGCTTGTTTACGAGCAATCATTTTCTCTAAATTCACTTTAATATCACCAGGAATTTCAATCCCATGTTCTTCAAAATGCTTAACGGCATCATCGTAATGATGTGATGAATCTAAAAGTGCTTTACTAGGAATACATCCTACATTTAAACAGGTGCCTCCTAATGTTGAATATTTTTCTATAATGGCAGTTTTCATCCCTAATTGTGCGCAACGAATAGCTGCTACATATCCTCCAGGGCCAGAACCAATAACGGCTACATCGTATGAATTCATATAATAATTTTGAAGTTTTCTATTTAAAAATCGAAATCAAAAATACGAATTTAGATTCAAGGTTTTAAAGGATTAACAGTTTTTTTGAGGAAATTATTAGTCTTTATAAATATCTTTTAAAACCCACTCTAATTCTGCATCACGATTCATTTTTCTATCTTCAACTGTTGGCACCATCTTTACATCTGGTTTAATACCATAACCGTCAGGACTTTGTTTTTGATGCGCTTCTATTTGCATTAAACCCATCCTCACTTTTATTTTAGAAGTTGGAAGTTGATAAGTTTTATAAATCCCTGCTACTGTTCCATTAAAAGCTCCTCCAGTTTCTTCGCCAACAAAAGTGGCACGTTTATTAGATTTTAAATGTGTAGATAACAATGAAGATGCTGAAAATGAATTTCCATTTATAAGTACATATATTTTACCTTTATAGTTTAACTCATTTGGAGCTTTGATTTTAGTATGCTTATTGAACTTATAATACAGTTTTTTATTTCTTTTTCGTGTTTTAAGAAGATTATGAGCTGCCACAATTGGGTATAACAAAGCACCTGTAACCTTCAGACTGTTTGATGTGGTATTGGTCATGAACGACTTTAAAAGAGGTGTTCTACTTGTAACTTCACTTTCTGTTATAAATTGATAGTCTTTGTCTGTTAAATAGGAATATAAATAATCAATTTCTGAGATACGCCCTCCACCATTATCCCTCAGGTCTAAAACAAAATGTTTGGTTTGTGCTGAATATATTTTAGAAAAACTCTCCTTGTAAAATTTCTTATAATTGCCATTGGTGAAGCTTCGTAACTTCATGTACGCCACAGAACTATGCTTACCTATAAAACTGAAATTTCGGGTGTATTGTTTTCGCTTTCCTAAATAACCGTATTTTTTATGATCCTTTTTTCTTTTCCTCTTAGCTAGTTTACGAGTCTTCTTTTCTTCTTTTGTCAGCTTTTTAGATTTTATTTTTTCTACGGAAGTGGTATCTGCATGTTTGTCTTTCTTTTGCTTTTTATCAATGCGTTTAAATATTTTTATAAACAGTGAATCATTCGATTTAAAGGTGACTTTTAAACTATCAACATATCCTTTGTCTCTGTAATAAAACACAGAAAACCCTTTAGATACATACCTATTATAAAGGGTTCTATTATAGCCATCAGAAGAGAAACGTGTTTTATAGGATTCAACTAATTTTAAAGCTGATTCTTCATTTATACTTACTATTTCATTTCCTACCAAAGTAGAATCTTTACCTCTATAATCTCTTACCCAAAGTTTACCTTCTAAATAATCAAAATCTAAATCATAAAATTCAAACTTCTTCTTTTTAAGTTGTTTTCGTTCCTTTTTTGTAAACCACTTGCCTACAGAACCTATAGAAACATGACCTTGTTTTACATAAGATACAACAGGAGCTGTTTTTTTATAGAATGTTCTTGAATCAATCGGTGTGTTTATAGATGTTTTTAAGCTGTCAAACTTAAAATCTAATTTTGCTTTAGAAGTATATTGATATAATTTAGGATGATGACGTTTCAATTGTTGGTATAACTTATCAATGTCTCGATGTAAATCTTCAACGCTGTGCAATTTGGTGATTTGGGCATTATGCTTTTTAACGCTTTTGCATGAGAACAAAACAATCAATAAAATAAACGGTAAAAGAAATCTCTTCATATTGGCTAAAATAGTAGTAATTGTGCAATCTTAAAACGGATTAATGTTTCTTTAACTTTTGAATAAATTCAAATGAAATTCTCACAATAATTTATGTAGTTTTGTACTTCATGCAAAAAAACATTAACATACAGAATAAGAAAGCACGCTTTCAATATGAAATTTTAGATAAGTACACCGCTGGGATTGTGTTAACAGGTACCGAAATAAAATCCATCAGAAGTAGTAAAGCGTCTATTACTGAAAGTTTTTGTGAGTTTAGTGAGAATGGTGAACTCTTTGCAGTGAATATGACCATTCAAGAATATGCTTTTGGAAATTACTACAACCACAAACCAAAAGCTACTAGAAAGTTACTTTTAAATAAAAAAGAACTTAAAAAGCTTAATAAAGCAGTCCAGAACACAGGGCTAACCATTATACCATTGCGATTGTTTATTAATGATAAAGGCTATGCGAAACTTGTAATTGCATTAGCTAAAGGGAAAAAATTGTTCGATAAGCGTGAAACTATAAAGGATAGAGACAATAAGCGAGATCTTGATAGAATCAAGAAAGTTTACAAATAATTTTAAGGGTTTCTTAACGGTTTAAATTATTGATATTCTATAATTTACCACTTTAAAATTTTCATTATGAAAAAATTATTAGTATTTCTATTAATTAGTGTTTTGTCTTTTAATATTCAGGCTCAAGAAAAATCAATGAAAGAGAACGAAGTTGAATTTGAAATTGATAGCACTTCTGTTTTAACTTTAGATACTACTATTAAAACCTTATACGCTGTCATTTCAGGAGAAAAAGGAGTAAAAAGAAATTGGAAACAATTTAAGTTTCTATTTAAACCCGATGCAAAATTGATACCTTCCGGCAAAGATAAGGCCGAAAACTATAGAGTGCGATATATGAGTCCTAATGATTATATAGAAGGTTCTGGCAAATGGTTGGTTGAAAATGGTTTTTTTGAAAAGGAAATACACCGAAAAATTGACACCTTTGGGAACATAACCCAAGTATTTAGTACTTACGAATCTTTTCATAGTGAGTCTGATGACATGCCTTTTATGCGAGGCATCAATAGTATTCAATTACTAAACGATGGTAAACGCTGGTGGGTAATTAATATTTATTGGGCACAAGAAACCAAAGACCATCCAATTCCAAAAAAATACTTACATTAAATAAAATTTTTCTAACCATCATAATTCCTATCTGTTATGTTTAAAAATCAATATTTACTACTCTTATTTTTAATCACATTTGTATTTAAAAATTATGCACAAGAACTAACAAAGCCTGTATTTAAGAATGGTGAAGCACAAATAGTTGAAGCATTTAACACACCTGAGAAATGGATTAGACATGATTTATTTGTTGAAACCACTTTTGATACCGATGGCGATGGCAAATTAGATCGGATGCATGTAGATGTAACAAGACCATACCAAACAGATACTGAAGGGTTAAAATTACCAGTAGTTTACGAATCTAGCCCTTATTATGCAGGTGTTGCACCAGATGTCGATGGAGTATTTTGGGATGTGAATCATGAATTAGGTGAAGCAGCGGAAGAGCGTATCCATCCCGAAGTAACGCGATTAGGTGAGAGACCAACCATTTCCACTTCTCAAATAAAAAAATGGGTTCCAAGGGGATATATAGTCGTGCACTCTTCTTCTCCAGGCACAGGATTATCTCAAGGTTCACCAACTGTTGGTGATGATAACGAATCACTAGCTCCTAAAGCAGTTATAGATTGGTTAAATGGTCGTGCAAAAGGGTATACAGAACCTTATGGAGATAAAGAAGTTAAAGCGTTATGGAGTACTGGAAAAGTAGGAATGACTGGTACATCATACAACGGAACAATTCCATTAGCAGCAGCAACTACAGGTGTTGAAGGTTTAGAGGTTATTATTCCTATTGCACCAAACACATCCTATTATCATTATTACCGTTCAAACGGTTTAGTGCGTTCTCCGGGTGGATATTTAGGTGAAGACATCGATGTGTTATACGATTACATACATAGCGGTGATGAATCGAAACGCTCGCACAACAATACAAAAGTTCGTGATACCGAAATGAAAAACGGTATGGATAGACTGACAGGTGATTATAACGATTTTTGGGCCGGACGAGATTATTTAAACGATATGGAACCTATGAAAGCAGCTTTATTGATGTCTCATGGTTTTAACGATTGGAATGTGATGCCAGAACATAGTTATCGTATCTATAAGAAAGCTAAAGAAATGGGCTTAGAAACAGGTATATACTATCATCAATATGGTCATGGTGGGCCACCACCAGTAAGTATGATGAACAAATGGTTTACTCATTATTTGCACGGTATTGAAAATGGTATTGAGGATGAACCAAATAAAGCATGGATTGTTCGTGAAGACGATAAAATGGAAGCGCCAACAGCTTATAAAGATTACCCAAACCCAGATACTTCAGATGTGACTTTATATTTAACTTCTGGTGCTCCACAAACGGGTAACTTAAGCACTATAAAACAAGAAAAACAAGGTAAAGAAACTTTAGTTGATAACTATTCATTTTCTGGCGAAGCTCTGGCACAAGCAGAAATTACGAACCACCGTCTGTTATATGTTACACCAAAACTCTCTAAGGATATCCATATTTCAGGTTTAGCTCAAATTACCGTAAAATTAGCAAGTAATAAACCTGCTGCTAATTTATCAGTTTGGTTAGTTTCACTTCCATGGAATTCTAGTAGAAGAGCAAAAACTACCGACAATATAATTACACGAGGTTGGGCAGATCCTCAAAATTATAAATCATTAACAGAAAGTGAGCCCTTAAAAACTGGTAAATTTTACGACGTTACTTTTGATTTACAACCAGACGACCAAATAATTAAGGCTGGACAGCAAATTGGGTTGTTAATTTTTTCTAGTGATAAAGAATATACTTTACATCCAAAACCAGGAACAGAATTAACTATTGATTTAGATGGAACACATTTAAATTTGCCTGTTGTTGGTGGTGCTGAAATATTTAATAAGGCTTTTAAAGATTAAATATGTCTAATCAAGAGACATCAAAAGAACAAAAACAATATTGGTCCAAACGCTATTTAAAAAACCAGACAGGTTGGGATATTGGTGCACCTTCAAGACCGATTAAAACCTATATTGATCAATTAGATAATAGAGATTTAAAAATATTAATTCCTGGCGCTGGTAACTCTTACGAAGCAGAATACCTTCTTAAACAAGGTTTTAAGAATGTTTATGTATTAGATATTTCTAAAGCGCCACTTGAGGCGTTCCAGAAAAGAGTTCCAGATTTTTCTTTAAATCAGAGTATAGAAGGTGATTTTTTTACACATAAAGAAACATACGATTTAGTTTTAGAGCAAACGTTTTTCTGTTCATTTCCACCTACCAAATCTAATCGTGAACGCTATGCTAATAAATTACATAGTCTGTTAAACGACAATGGAAAACTCGCCGGTTTATGGTTTGATATACCACTAACAGGCGATATGGAAAAGCGTCCCTTTGGTGGTACAAAAAAAGAGTATTTAGGCTATTTTGAACCTTTATTTAAAGTAAAAACTTTTGAGAAATGTTATAATTCTATCGAACCTAGAATGGGCAAAGAACTATTTGGTGTTTTTGAGAAAGCATAGAAAAGAAAACTAATTTTTATCCTCCAATAAAGGCACAAATCTAAACTCTCCAAATTCTTCTTGATCGAATTCTTTTTGGTCTTTTCTAGTAAACATAGTCATCACTTGCACATCAACACCAACAGGAATTACAAGCTTTCCTCCTATTTTTAATTGACTAAGTAAAGGTTTAGGCACAAACGGTGCGCCTGCTGTTACAATAATACCATCAAAAGGTGCTTCTTCTTCAAGACCAATATACCCATCTCCAAAAATAAGTTTCTTAGCACGATACCCCAATTTTGGGAGAAACTTACTAGTTTTTTTAAACAATTCATTCTGGCGCTCAATGCTATATACTTTAGCGCCTAATTCACATAAAACGGCTGTTTGATAACCACTTCCTGTTCCAATTTCAAGAATTTTATCTCCAGGCTTTATTTGTAATAATTCAGATTGAAAAGCCACTGTATATGGCTGGGAAATAGTTTGATCTGCTCCAATGGGAAACGCTTTATCTTGGTACGCATGATCTAAAAAACTAGAATCCATAAACAAATGCCTTGGTATCTTGTCGATAGCTTTTAAAACCTTAGCATCTGTTATACCTTTGTTTTTTAATATATTAACAAGTTGCTGTCTTAATCCTTGGTGCTTAAAAGTATCTTTCAATTTTGGTGGCGTTTGGTTTGCTAAAATTAGGCAAAGATTTTCAAGCTTTAAACATTTTGTTCAGATTTTATTTTTCATAATTATAAACCTAAAATTTTAGATTAATTACTTAACTTCATGTTTTAAATATCTTATTTTTGTTGAAAACGTAAACATTATGCTAAAAGCTGGAGTTCTTGGTGCTGGTCACTTAGGTAAAATTCATTTAAGACTTCTTAAACAATCAGAAAAATACAACCTAGTTGGGTTCTATGATGCCGATGAAGAAAATGGTAAAAAGGTAGAGGCAGAATTTGGATATAAGTTTTTTAACTCTATTGATGCATTAATTGATGCCGTGGATGTAGTCGACATTGTTACGCCTACATTATCTCATTATGATTGTGCAAAACAAGCCATTGCAAAAGGAAAGCATATTTTTATTGAAAAACCAATTACAAATACTGTTGAAGAAGCGGAACATATTAGAGAACTTTTAGCAGAACATAATTTACGTGGACAAGTAGGACACGTTGAGCGTTTTAATCCTGCCTATATTGCTGTGAAAGATGATATTAATTCACCAATGTTTATTGAAACACATCGTTTGGCAGAATTTAATCCAAGAGGCACAGATGTTCCCGTTGTTTTAGACTTAATGATTCATGACATCGATATTATCTTAAGTGTTGTGAAATCTAAAGTTAAAAGCGTTTCAGCAAGTGGTGTTGCTGTTATTAGTGACACACCTGACATTGCCAATGCTAGGTTAGAGTTTGAAAATGGCTGTGTTGCAAACTTAACGGCTAGTCGAATTTCACTTAAAAAAATGCGTAAAGCACGTTTCTTTCAAAAAGATGCTTACATCTCTGTTGATTTCTTAGAGAAAAAATGTGAAGTAGTAAAAATGAAAGATGCTCCGCAAAACCCAGGAGATTTTGATATGATACTTCAAAATGCGGAAGGCATTAAAAAGCAAATCTACTTTGATAATCCACCTATTCCAGACAATAATTCAATTCTAGATGAATTGGAAACCTTTGCCGATGCTATAAATAATGATACAACACCTATTGTTACGCTTCATGATGGTACTGAAGCTTTACGTGTTGCAACTCAAATTATAAATAGTTTTTAAATGAAACATTTATAACTAAAATTCAGATACATTCTAAAATACAAATATGACATGTTACATCTGACCAATACAACAAAATAAAAATAAACAGATGAAAAACGTAGCTGTTATTGGAGCGGGCACCATGGGAAATGGTATTGCTCACACCTTTGCTCAAAGTGGGTTTAAAGTTGCTCTTATTGATATTAATGAAATTTCTTTAGAAAAAGGAATGGCAACCATTGTCAAGAATTTAGATAGAATGGTAGCTAAAGAGAAAATTTCTGAAGCGGAGAAATCTAAAACTCTATCTAACATAGCGACCTACACCAGCTTAGCAGATGGCGTTAAAGCCATTGATTTAGTTATTGAAGCAGCGACGGAAAACGTAGACTTAAAACTAAAAATTTTCAAAGAATTAGATAATACTTGTCCTAAAGAAACAATTTTAGCAACAAATACATCTTCAATTTCTATAACACAAATAGCAGCTGTAACTTCTAGACCAGACAAAGTTGTTGGGATGCATTTTATGAATCCTGTACCAATCATGAAATTGGTTGAGATTATTAGAGGTTACAGTACAAGTGATGAAATTACTAATACCATTATGGAGCTTTCTAAAGCCTTAGGCAAAGTCCCTGTTGAAGTAAATGACTATCCTGGTTTTGTAGCAAACCGTATTTTAATGCCCATGCTCAATGAGTCTATAGAAACATTGTACAATGGTGTTGCTGGTGTTGATGAGATTGACACTGTTATGAAACTAGGTATGGCGCATCCTATGGGCCCATTACAGTTAGCAGACTTTATTGGTTTAGATGTATGTTTATCTATTTTGAATGTGATGTATGATGGATTTAAAAATCCCAAATACGCACCTTGCCCTTTGTTAGTAAACATGGTACGAGCAGGTAAATTAGGAATAAAATCAGGAGAAGGTTTTTACGATTACTCTGAAAGCAGAAAAGCTGAAAAAGTTTCAAAACAGTTTTCAAAGTAAACAATTATAAGTCATTGCGAATCACTCTTTTTTGCGTGATGTGGCAATCTATTTATAAAAAAACAGATTAACATATTGCAAAACTCTTAGTAATGACAAGTTCGTTAATATGGCAAAAATAGTCCCATTTAAAGCAGTAAGACCAGCGCGAGATAAAGTTAGTTTAGTCGCTTCTCGTTCTTACCAAAGCTATACACAAGATGAATTAGAATCACGTTTAGACAATAACCCTTTTTCATTTTTACATATTATAAATCCGGGCTACAAATATCATAAAGACATTACTGGTAAAGAACGCTATACTCTAGTTAAAAACAGATATTTAGAATTCAAAGAAGATGGGATTTTCGTTGAGGATGAAAAGCCAAACTTTTACATTTACAAAATTGTAAATCGAGACGGTAATATATTTACTGGAATAGTAGCCGCAGCAAGTTCTGAAGATTATAAAAATGATATCATTAAGAAACATGAAGATACCATTGAGTATCGTGAAAACATATTTAAAGATTACCTGAAAACTGTTGGCTTTAATGCTGAACCCGTACTTCTCACCTATCCCGATAATGAGGTGATTGCTAATATTATTACAGAGGTTCAAAAAGAACGTGCTGAATTTGAATTTACAACCCATTTTAGAGATACCCATTATTTGTGGCTTGTAGACAATACAACATCCATAGAACAAATTAAAAAGGAATTTGAGAGCCTTGAAAATATTTATATAGCTGATGGGCACCATCGTTCCGCTTCTTCTTTTTTACTTTCAGAAGATTTAAAATCTGACAATGATGCTCATACTGGGAATGAGACTTATAATTTTTTTATGAGTTATTTAATTCCTGAATCCAATTTAAAAATTCATGAATTCAATCGATTAGTCAAAGACCTAAACGGTTTAACTAAAGATGCCTTTTTAATAAAACTAGATGCTATTTTTCGTATAGAAAATAGAGGACCTGAATTATATATACCTAGCAGAAAACACCATTTCAGCATGTATCTTGATGGTGAATTTTATTCACTTTATCTCCGAAAGCATAATTATAGTCTCGATAATCCTTTGGTAGCGTTAGATACACAAATATTATATAAAACGGTTTTGGAACCAATTTTAGGGATTTCAGATGTACGCAACAATACACGAATTGATTATTCTCATGGAAAAAACGATTTAATAAATATAAAAAGTAAAGTAGATAAAGGCGAATATGCTGTTGGCTTCGGATTAGTACCAATTTCAATTGAAGAAATGAAGGCCATTGCCAATGCAGGCTTAACTATGCCACCAAAAAGCACCTTTATTGAACCTAAGTTAAAAAGTGGGATTACGATTTACGAATTCTAAAAACGTTTGTTTGTTAGGTCGTTCATAAAAATAGCTTCACAACAAACAACTTAAAAAACAATAATGAGTATACAAGAGAACCTAAAAACCATAAAATCTTCTATCCCAGAGCATGTTACACTAGTGGCAGTTTCTAAAACAAAACCTGTTAGCGATTTAATGGAAGCTTATAATGCGGGACAACGCGTATTTGGAGAAAACAAAATCCAAGAAATGGCTGAGAAATACGAGGAAATGCCAAAGGATATTAAATGGCATATGATTGGGCATGTACAACGAAACAAAGTAAAATATATGGCTTCTTTTGTTTCTTTAATTCATGGTGTAGATAATTTTAAATTGCTTAAAGAAATTGATAAACAAGCAAAAAAACATGATAGGGTTATTGATTGTTTACTTCAAATTAAAATAGCATCAGAAGATTCAAAATTCGGAATGTCTTTTGAAGATGCTTCCAAATTTACTCAATCCAAAATAATATCAGAATTAAAAAACATAAGAGTTACAGGCGTTATGGGCATGGCTACTTTTACAGATGATAAAAGTCAAATAAAAAACGAATTCAATCGTTTAAAATTTACATTTGATGCCTTAAAAGCACTACAAACAGAAAACTGCAAACTGCAAATTATAAGTATGGGAATGAGTGGCGATTATAAATTAGCTATTGACTGCGGAAGTACAATGATTAGGGTTGGAAGTAGTATCTTTGGTTTAAGAAATCAAACAATTTAGTAACAAATAAAAAGTAACATACTATTTACGCAATTTTAGACATAGAAACCACTGGTGGTAAGTATAATGAAGAAGGCATAACTGAAATAGCTATTTATAAGTATGATGGTCACGAAGTAGTTGATCAATTTATAAGCCTTGTAAACCCTGAGCGTGACATACAACCTTTTGTAGTTAACCTAACAGGAATTAACAGCAATATGCTTCGTAATGCACCTAAATTTTATGAAGTAGCAAAACGTATTGTTGAAATTACTGAAGACTGTATTTTAGTGGCACATAACGCACAGTTTGATTATCGCATTTTATGTACTGAATTTAGAAGGCTAGGCTTTGAATACGAACGCAAATCATTATGTTCTGTTGAACTTTCAAAAGATTTAATCCCCGGACAAGCATCATATAGTTTAGGTAAATTAGTGCGCTCGCTCGGTATCCCAGTAACAGATAGACATCGGGCTTCTGGTGATGCTTTAGCGACAGTCAAGTTGTTTAAAATGTTACTCGATAAAGATACTACCAAGAGTATTATTCAAAAATCCGTAAGATTAAACCCAAAACTTCAACTAGAACCCAGACATTTAGATATAATTGGTGAATTACCATCTGCCACTGGTGTATATTACATTCATAAAGCTGATGGTGATATTATCTATATTGGTAAAAGCAATAATATTAAAAAACGCATTAATCAGCATTTCACTGGCACTAATGCTAAATCTAAAAAAATACAAGCTCAAGTATCAACTGTAACTTACGAAGCTACGGGAAGTGAGCTCGTTGCTCTCTTAAAAGAAAGTGAGGAAATAAAAAAAGTTAAACCTATACATAACAGAGCATTACGTCGATCCATTTTTACTCATGCTTTATATGCGTTTAAAGATGAAAATGATTACCTCAATTTAAAGATTGATGTGGCAGACGGTCGTAAAAAACCAATAACCACATTTAGCAATCGGCAAAGCGGAAAAAGCTTTATAACCAAAGCCGTTGAAGATTATAATTTATGCCAAAAACTAGCAGGTTTGTATAAAACAAAAACGAGTTGTTTTAATTATGAAATTAAAAATTGTGAAGGTGCCTGTATTCAGAAAGAGTCTCCTGAATCCTATAACAAACGCGTACAATCGCTTATTGAAAAAAACAGCTATTCCAATAAAAACATGGTAATCGTTGATAGAGGTCGAGAAGTTGATGAGCGCAGTGCCATATTAATCGAAAATGGTGTTTTTAAAGGTATTGGATTTTTCAATTTAAATTATCAAATAACTAATCTTGAAGTATTGGAATCTATTATTACACCTATGGAGAATAATAGAGATAGTCAACATATTATTCAAAATTATGTTAGAAAAAATAAGCTTTTAAAAATTATTCAAATTCAACCTAATACTAATAATACATAATCTTTTAGTAAATTTGAGTTTATGTCAAAAAAAGGGAACAATAAAAGCATTTCGGATAAGATTAATAGGATTTTTAGGAAATCTAAAATATACTATCATAGAATTATTGATCTATTATTCTTAAAAAAACGAGAACTAAGACCTTGGCAAATTAAGTTACACGAAATAATATTTGGAGCCAATACAAAATCTGGTAAATTATTTGATATTGTTTTATTTTATGTAATCATTGCAAGTATTCTTCTAGTAATGCTTGAAAGTGTGCGTGAAATAGATGCAAGGTTTCATATACTTTTTAAGGTATTAGAATGGGTAATTACTATTCTCTTTACAATTGAATATATTACCAGAATTATAACAATTAAAGCACCCAGAAAATATATTTTTAGTTTTTATGGAATTATTGATCTTCTATCTACTATTCCTATGTATTTGTCGTTTGTTTTTGTTGGCTCTCAATCTTTAGTAGCCTTAAGAGCCTTAAGATTACTTCGTGTTTTTAGAATATTAAAGTTGGCCCGTTATATGGGCGAATCAACAAATTTTGTTACCGCTTTAAAAGAAAGTCGGGCTAAAATAGCAGTCTTCTTATCTTTTGTTGTAATTCTTTGTATTATTCTAGGTACCCTTATGTACCTTATAGAATCTCCAGAAAGTGGTTTTACAAGTATACCAAGAAGTGTCTATTGGGCCATAGTGACTCTTACCACTGTAGGTTATGGAGATATTGCCCCACAAACACCATTTGGCCAACTAATAGCTTCCGCCATAATGATACTTGGTTATGGTATTATTGCAATTCCAACAGGAATAGTATCTGCTCAAATGGTAAAATCAGATAAAAAAGAAGAGCCTACTTCTGTTAAATCTTGCAATAATTGTTTATTTGATGTACATGCTGAGAATGCAGAATTTTGTAGCAACTGTGGATTTAAATTAAATGAAGACTAAATATTTAATATCTATAGTTGGCCCAACGGCCATTGGTAAAACAGCACTAAGCATAGAACTAGCGCAACACTTTGAAACCGAAATTATTTCTGCAGATTCACGTCAGTTTTTTAAGGAAATGCAAATTGGAACTGCAGCACCAACCTCAGATGAGTTGTCATCTGCGAAACATCATTTTATTCACCATAAATCCATAAAAGACGAATACAATGTTGGCGCTTTCGAGAAAGACGCTTTACAATGTTTAGAAAAATTATTTCAAGATAAAGATGCAGTAATAATGGTTGGTGGCTCAGGATTATATGTTGATGTAATAACTAAAGGGTTAGATCATTTTCCTAAAGTAGGTTCAAATATTCGCAAAAAACTAAACAAAGAATTAGAAACAAAAGGGCTAGAGGTTCTTCAAGAGCAATTAAAAGCATTGGACCCTGTTTCATATAACACCATAGCCATAGATAACCCGCATCGTGTTATTCGCGCCTTAGAGATTTGCATTGGTTCAGAGAAACCTTATTCATCATTCTTAAACAAAGGAAAAGAAAAACGCAACTTCAAAACGATTACAGTAGGTTTAACTGCTGATCGAGAAATGATATATAACCGCATAAACCAGCGTGTAAATATCATGATGCAAAAAGGTTTACTCGAAGAAGTAAAAGGTCTATTAGTTTCTAAAGATTTAAATGCACTTAATACGGTAGGTTATAAAGAACTATTTAATTATCTGTCTGGAGAATGGGATTTAGAATTTGCTACCTCAGAAATCAAAAAAAATACGCGTCGCTTTGCCAAACGCCAACTTACATGGTTTAAAAGGAATGAAAATACACTTTGGTTTGATTACAATGTTCCTATTGAAAAAATCATAACTCAACTTGAATCACATTTATTAGTTTAAAAAAATGATAAACGAAGATGTTTTAGATAACCCCGTCTGGTTTTCACTAACAGAAACACATTATAAAAATTGTATGGATTACGGTAATGTGAAATTTTATCAAACAGATTACACACCTTTTGGTGCTTTTGTTAAATATGAAGACACAGCTCAAGCTATTGAAAAACATTCCAAATTAATAAAAGACTTCTTTATTGTAGGTAATAAACCAAAAATGCCCCCAACTTTAAATCCACCAATAAAATATGTGGGTTTACAAATGATACTTTATAACAAAATTGATTATCCTATAACAGAAAATATTATTGAGCTTGATGATTCTCACTATGAAGATTTAATCCGTTTAATTAAGCTTGCTTACCCAGAGTATTTTAAAGCCAAAACAAATACCTTAGGACGTTATTATGGTATTTATAAAAACAAAAGACTAGTAGCAATAACGGGCGAACGTATGCAAACTAAAAATTTTACTGAGATTAGTGCAGTAATAACGCATCCAGACCACTCAGGTAACGGTTATGCAAAACAACTCATTACACACACTTCAAAAAATATATTTGAGAAAAATAAAACGCCTTTTTTACATGTAGATGAAACAAATTTAGGCCCCATTAATTTGTATAAAAAGCTTGGTTTTATAACCAGAAGAAAATTAAAATTCTGGAAAATAAGTAGGGATTAAAAAAATGTAGTGTTACAATACATAAATTTTTTTTTAAAACATATAACAAAGCTAAATAAAATGGCGTTTGTATTCTAGTAGTAATACCTTTTAAATTATCTTTATGCCTTATTAAATTGCTATATATGAACACCTTTCTAAAACGTGTCTTAATCCTATTATCCTTGATAGCATTAGGGCTATTTTTATATTCTACTTTTGTCGAAAATATTTTCGCAAAACGATTAAGTCCTAAAGACACTGTAGAGTTTAAATTAAATGATTTAAAACTTGAAGTGTTTTATAATAGACCCTATAAAAAAGATCGCGAAATATTTGGTGCTTTAATCCCTTTTAATCAAGTATGGCGAACTGGAGCAAACGAAGCTACAACATTTGAAACCAACAAGCCATTGGAATTAAATGGCATTCAATTAGCTGCTAGAAAATATACGTTATGGACAGTTCCAAAAGATTCAACATGGCGCGTCATATTTAATTCCAAACAATATTCTTGGGGTGTTAATGCTGAAATGAAACCGATGTGGGATCCTAATTACGATGTCATAAATATTGAAGTCCCTGTACAAAAACTAGGAAATACTGTTGAACAGTTTACCATATCTTTTGACAACTCTACAGATAATCTATTTATAACTATGGCCTGGGATGATGTAAAGGTTGCTGTTCCTTTGAAATATTAATTCTTTCTACTGAAAATAAAATTGTAAATTAGACAAACATTCGTCTGCTAGTGTCAAAGAAAAAAAAATCTTCAATACATGAAAAAGAAGGGGTTTCTATTTCAGAAATCACAAATGCAACCTCAATTAAATCCATCAAAGATAAACGCAAAGCAGAAATTGATGTTGATGCACTAATTACATCTATTTTAAAAAAAGACGTTACCGCTTTAAGTCGTGCTATTACTTTAATAGAAAGCAAAAATGCCAAACATAAAAACATAGCAGATACAATATTAAAAAGGTGTTTACCTCATGCCAATAAATCCATTAGAATTGGCATAACTGGTGTTCCTGGAGTTGGAAAAAGCACCTTTATTGAAGCCTTTGGAAAACATTTAACTTCTCTTCAAAAGCGTGTGGCTGTTCTCGCCATAGATCCTAGCAGCACCATTACAAAAGGCAGTATATTAGGTGATAAAACCCGAATGGAAGATTTAGTTAAAGATGAAAACGCTTTCATTCGTCCGTCTGCTTCTGGTAATTCTTTAGGGGGTGTCGCAAGAAAAACTCGAGAAACCATCATTTTATGTGAGGCTGCTGGTTTTGACGTTATAATTATTGAAACTGTTGGTGTAGGCCAAAGTGAAACTACCGTGCACAGTATGGTAGATTTCTTTCTACTATTAAAGTTAGCTGGTGCTGGTGATGAACTACAAGGTATTAAGCGAGGTATTATTGAAATGGCCGATACCATTGCTATTAATAAAGCAGATGGCGATAATTTGAAGCAGGCAAAACTTGCCAAAGTAGAGTTTAATAGAGCGCTTCACCTCTACCCAGAAAAATCGTCAAATTGGCAACCTAAAGTAACACTATGCAGCGCACTTAAAAATGAAGGTATTGATGCTATTTGGGAGATTATTTTAGAATATATAGAAGTCACTACAAAGAATAATTTCTTTAGTCAAAAACGACATGAACAAAATAAATTTTGGCTTATTCAAACCATTGAAGATCAATTAAAATCTGATTTCTTCAACACGCCAAAAATTAAAAAAGAATTAGCACTTCAAATACAGCTTATAGAAAACAATCAAATTTCTCCTTTTGCAGCCGCTGATTATTTATTAAAACTCAAAATCTAATATTTAAAAATTCTTTTAATAAGTACTTCGTTAATTTATAAAATATAAATCCAGAGATAGCCCCAAAGGTCATTCCGCATAGTATATCCAATGGGTAATGAACACCCACATATATTCTACTATAAGCCACTACCGCACTCCAAAATAGTAAAATAAAAATTAAGTTTTTATAATAGGGTTTCAATATTAAACCGGCAAAAACTGCTGCCGCCATTGTGTTTGATGAATGCCCAGAGAAAAACCCATATTTTCCACAACGAACAGCAATAAATCGAATCTCATTAGCTATGTCCTCCACACCACAAGGCCTTGACCTCATAAATGTACGTTTAAAAACATTAGTTATTTGGTCTGTAAAGGTTATCATTAAGGCTATAACCACAACAAAAATCAACAACGATTTTAATCCATAATTTTTATAAAGCAGAAATAATAAAAATGCGTATAACGGTATAAATGCTAACTTATTGGTTATAATCAACCACAAACCATCCCAAGTAGATGAACCTAAGTTATTTAAAAACAAGAATAGTTCGGTATCGTATTCTAAAAGATGTTCAATCATTTATTAGTGTTTTGGGCGTTACCCAAAAGGGTCGGGCTTTTACATTACAATCTTTTTGTTCGTGCCTCACAAAAAGGATTTTTATTGCAATCCCTAACGCAATTACTCATCGTATTTAGCTACTTCATTATCATAAAAGGCAGTAGCTTCTTTTATGGCATTTTCAGTTTCTGTTTCTAATTCCTCTTGGTCTTCAGCATCAAAATCTTCAAACCACTCTACTTCATCATTTTCAAGATTTATTATAAACCTCGGGAATTCAGTATGAACAACATAAATAGCATTCGGAAATTCTGTATTATCACCAAGTATAAATTTTGGTAGTGTCATTATAAAATTTTTAGTTGTTAGATAAAATTAGCTTTTTAGTCAAATAGTTAAATCGAATATACAATAAAATTGC
>NZ_CAJQQI010000024.1 GCF_905480415.1 uncultured Algibacter sp.
TTTAAAAATTTAAACATGAAAAAACACTTAATCCTCCTATTTGCTTTAATAGCTTTTACGGTTGGAAATTCTCAAATATTAGAACCCGTAAAATGGCAAACTTCCATTGAGAAATTTTCAGATACTGAATATAATTTGGTCAGTAAAGCAACTATTGAATCTGGGTGGCATCTATATTCTCAAAATGTTCCTGCAGATGGTCCTATACCCACAACATTTACTTTTGATGATGCAAATGGTGCTTTCAAAATTATTGGCAATACTGGCGAGTTAGAGGGAAAAACTGTAGACGATCCTGTTTTTCAAATGAGGATAAAATTTTTCGAAAAGTCTGCTATTTTTGTGCAAAGAGTTCAATTATTAGGAGATGTTACATCTGTAAAAGGGACGGTTGAGTTTATGGTTTGTGATGATACGCGATGCCTACCGCCAACTGAAGTCGATTTGGTTTTTAATATAACAGGAAATAATAAAGCAGAAAATACTAAAGTTATAGATGAGCAATCAATAGATAACGAGTCTGTAAATGAAATGCTTTATGGAATGGCTCCTAAAGATATAACCTTACTATCGGGTAAAATAAAAGAAAAAAAATCACTTTGGACTATTTTTGGGTTAGGTTTTCTAGGAGGTTTATTGGCCCTTATAACACCTTGCGTGTTCCCAATGATTCCGTTAACGGTTAGCTTTTTTACAAAAAAGGGAAACCAAACTAAAAGTTCGGGTATTGGAAAAGCATTGTTATATGGCTTTTTTATTTTATTAGTGTATTTAATTTTAAGTATCCCTTTTCACCTCTTAGATTCTGTTAATCCTGATATATTAAATGAGATATCAACGAATGTGTGGTTGAATGTCATTTTCTTTATAGTTTTTATGTTTTTTGCTTTTTCATTCTTCGGGTATTATGAATTAACATTACCATCAAGTTGGACAAACAAAACCACTCAAGGCGAAAATGCTGGGGGTATAATTGGTATTTTCTTTATGGCATTAACCTTGGCCATTGTTTCCTTTTCTTGTACAGGACCAATTTTAGGTTCTTTACTAGCAGGATCTCTAACAGCCGATGGTGGTGCGTGGCAGCTTACGGCTGGTATGGCAGGTTTTGGTGTGTCTTTAGGTTTACCGTTTGCATTGTTTGCTATGTTTCCAAATATGTTGAATGCGTTACCAAAATCTGGAGGCTGGTTAAACACAACTAAAGTGATTTTAGGATTTCTAGAATTAGCCCTGGCTTTCAAGTTCCTATCTAATGCAGATTTAGTAAAGCATTGGGGATTATTAAAGATCGAACCATTTTTAATTCTTTGGATTATTATTTTTGCTGGTTTAGCATTATATCTATTTGGTAAGATTAAGTTTCCTCATGATTCTCCAATTAAAAAGTTGTCTTTTTCGAGAATTGCTGGAGGCATACTAGTAGCTGCATTTGCAATCTATTTAGCTTCTGGGTTTAGAGTAAATAAAGAAACAACAACATTTACGCCTTTAACTCTACTTAGTGGTTTAGCGCCTCCAGTAGGGTATAGTTGGTTGTACCCTAGTTCTACAACAAATAATCTTAAAACCTTCAAAGATTTAAAGGAAGGTATTGCTTATGCAAAACAAGTTAATAAGCCAATTATGATTGATTTCACAGGTTACGCTTGTGTAAATTGTAGAAAAATGGAAGAGCATATATGGCCATTAGAGAAAATTGATAACTATTTACGAAACGAATATGTTTTAATTTCTTTATATGTTGATGATAAAAAAGATTTGCCAACAGATGAAAAAGTTGAAGTAAATAGGGTCAACGGAGGTAAACGTTTACTTAAGAATTATGGGCATAAATGGGCTAATTTTCAGACGCAATTTTTTAGGTCTAATTCACAGCCATATTATGTGTTATTAAATTCTGATGGAAATAAAGTTTTAATTGAACCTGTAGGATATACTCCGGATGAAGATGAATATGCTAGGTTTTTAGAAGGTGGTTTAGAAGTTTTCAATAAAACTAAATAGAGTTTTTATAAATCTTAATTGATATTATGATTGATTCAGTAATTAATAGCCCTTCAAAACTAGAACAATATTTCGAGCAGTTTCGAAATAATATTGTTGGTATAAATCAATATTTTGATTCGCCTTATGGAAGAAAAAAAATTATTTATGCAGATTGGACTGCTAGTGGAAGATTATATATACCAATAGAAGAAAAACTGCTAAGTGAAATAGGACCTTATGTAGCAAATACGCATACTGAAACCTCTATAACAGGTTCGGCTATGACTTTAGCTTATCGTGATGCAAGAAAAATTATTAAAAACCATGTAAATGCTTCAAAAGAAGATGTATTAATTACAGTTGGTACAGGAATGACGGGTGCTATAAATAAGTTTCAACGTATTTTGGGGCTTAAGCTTTATGAAAATTTAAAAGATTATACAGATGTTCCTAAAGAGAAGCGCCCAATTATTTTTGTATCGCATATGGAGCATCATTCTAATCAAACCTCTTGGTTAGAAACTATTGCCAGAGTAGAAGTGATTCCTTCAAATGAAGATGGATTACCTTGTGCAATTAAGTTAGAAGAACTTATTGAAAAACACCAAAAATGTCCTATAAAAATCGCAGCTATTACTGGGTGTTCTAACGTTACAGGTATTAGAACAAATTACCATGAAATAGCACGAATTATGCATCAAAATAATGGACTTTGTTTTGTGGATTTTGCTTGTTCTGCACCTTATATAAATATTGACATGCATCCTGAACATGATGATGAATACCTAGATGCTATTACATTTTCGCCTCATAAGTTTTTAGGAGGACCAGGTTCATCAGGAGTTTTAATTTTTAATAAAAAATTATACAAAAATGTGGTGCCTGATAATCCAGGAGGAGGAACAGTAAGCTATACAAATCCGTGGGGAGACCATGATTATATTGATGATATTGAAACTAGAGAAGATGGTGGAACTCCAGGTTTTTTACAAGCTATAAAAATAGCATTATCTATTCAACTAAAAGAAAAAATGGGTGTTCAAAATATTTTAAATCGTGAACACGAATTAAATCAGTTAGTTTTTAATAACCTTTCTAAAATTGATAACCTTAAAATTTTAGCACCAGAACATAAAGAAAGGTTAGGGGTATTTTCTTTTTATATAGATGATGCACATTACAATTTAATTGTAAAACTTTTAAATGATAAATTTGGTGTGCAAACTCGTGGAGGTTGCTCTTGCGCGGGTACGTATGGTCATTATTTATTGCATGTAGATCAACTAACATCAAAGGCTATTGAGGAAAAAATACTTGACGGTTGTTTAATGGAACGGCCCGGTTGGATTAGAATGTCTATTCACCCAACGATGACTAATGGCGATATTGAATTTATTTGTGGTGCAATAAAAGAAGTTTCAAAACATTTTGAAATTTGGGGTAAAGACTATGAATATAATGCTATTAAGAACGAGTTTATTCATAAAGGAAATCATGATATAGAAAAGACTATAACTAAAAACTGGTTTAAACTTTAAAGCTAAAACCAGTTTTAAATAGCTATCCTTTCGAAGTATTTATTTTTCTATAATTTCAACCTCAAATAATTTATCCCAGCGTTTACCGGTTACAAAAATGGTTTGAGTTATAATTAACTTAAGAAATTTAGCTTAATGTTGCTACTAGAAAGATTTAAGTTTAATTAATTTATTACCATCATTCTTAAAACCTTTTCTAATAATCATCAAATTAAAACTAGATCTTTAATATTTGATTGTTAATAATTGTGCGAAATTTTTTGTCTTAAAATAATGCATTTCAGCTAAAAAAAATTTAAAAATCTTACTTTTTTGTTACCTTGCATTAGAACTATCACTTGGTACTTTATCAACATTAATGAAATTATTAGAGAAATTAAGATACTATTCTTTTTGGGGAGTAGATTTTTTAAAAGGAGGAAAAGTTCGATCTCATTACAGAGATGTTCGTTTTATTTTAGATAACTATAGTACTGATAAATCTCAAGGAAAAAGAGATTTATACTTGCAAAAATTACTTAAACATGCTGTAAATACAACACCCTTTTATAATGAGTATAAAAATTACAATTCCCTTAGTGACTTCCCAGTAGTTGATAAAGTTTTTATCAGACAACAGTTTGACAATTTTGTATCAAAAGAGTATAAAGGTAAACCAAGTTTTGAGGTATATACAAGCGGCTCTACTGGTACACCTTTTACAGTATATTTAGATAAAAATAAAAAATATAGAAATACGGCTGATACTATATATTTTGGTAAAAAAGCAGGTTATGAATTAGGTCAAAAATTATTTTACATAAGAGATTGGAATAACGTTCCTTCTAAAAGTAAATTATTTTCTTTGATTCAAAATATAAGGAAAGTTAATGTTAAACATTTAGATGATGTTGCAATTTCAAAACTAGTGGAGGATATTAAAACTGGAAACTCTAGTAATGCTATGTTGGGTTATACTTCGGCTTTTAAAGAAATCTGTAAATATTTGGATAGTATAAATTCAAAACCAATAAAAGTAAATATAACTTCAATGATTGCTAACGCTGAAGCATTAGGAGATTATACAAAAAAATCTATAAAAAAATATTTTGACTTTGATATACTTTCTAGATATTCAAATATGGAAAATGGTATTCTTTCTCAACAAATAATTAATGGAGGGAATTTTTTTCATATTAATTGGGCTAGTTTTTATATTGAAATTTTAAATATGGAAAATGATTCTCCCGTAAATTATGGAGAGCAGGGTAGAGTAGTTGTGACTGATTTGTTTAATTTTCATTTACCCATGATACGATATGATACTGGGGATATAGCTGTAATGGATGTTGACAAAGCTTGTTTTAATGGGGCTCCATCGTTTTTTAAAGTTGATGGCAGAAAAATGGATACTATTTATGATACTCGAGGTAGAATTATGACAACTGTAGTTTATGAATTGGAGCATTTTCCTGAGTTTAAACAATTTCAGCTTATTCAAGAGAACGAAAACACTTATATTGTTAATCTTAATTTGGACAAGGCTTTTAAGCATGAAACAAAAATGGTAAGGATGTTAAAAAATTATTTAGGAGAAGATTCTATCATAAAAATTAATTATGTAGATGAAATTCCTCAATTATCATCTGGAAAAAGAAAATTAACAATTAATAAATTTAGAGTTTAATTAATTAAAAAATCGTCTTTATTTCTCGACAATCTCAACCTCAAATAATTTATCCCAGCGTTTACCGGTTACAAAAATAGTTTTCGTTTTTGGATTGTATGCTATACCATTTAAAACATCTAAACCTTCATGTTGAGTAACAAGTTTCTTTAATGGTTTAAAATCTACAACTCCAATTACAGCTCCGTTTTTAGGGTTAATAATGGCTACTCCATCTTTTTGATAGCGATTCGCATATATTTTCCCATCAATCCATTCCATTTCATTGATACCAATTATTTTTCCTTTATTAGTATACACTTGAATATACTCTTGTTCAACTAAAGTTTCAGAATTTAGCAACCATATTTTTTCAGTGCCATCACTCTTGTAAATGATATTATTATAATTACACAAACCCCACCCTTCTTTGCTATTACCATATCTAAAACTGCTTATTTTTTTAAATGTGTTAACGTCGTAAACAAAACCTGTACCTTTTTGCCAAGTCAATTGATAAACTTTATTATTTAAAATGGTTAGTCCTTCTCCAAAATATTCATCTGCTAACTTTAAATCTTTAAGAACCGTACCCGTTTTGTAATTTAATTTTCTAAGCTTAGATTCTTTAAGCTGGCCTGTACTTTCAAAAAGAGTATCGTTATAAAACTCTAAACCTTGTGTATAGGATGTTATATCGTGTGGATATTCATTAATTATTTTATAAGTATATACTTTAGGCAATTCACTGTTTAAAATGGTTACTGTTGCTGAGGTCGTTTGTTTTTCGCCATCATAATATATAGTGGCTTCAACGGTTTGCTTACCTAACTTAAAATTGTTTAATGCTGAAGCCTCATTAATTATATTTCCGTTTAAACGATACAAAATAGAATCAATAGTATGATTCTTTTTGTTTTCTACAGACAGTTGTAATATTGCACTATTAAAAATATTACCCTTTATGGCATTAGTTTTAATGGTGAAATCACTTTTTTTATGGCCAGAATTTGAACCACAAGAAATTAGTAATACACCTAAAAATATGATTGTGAGATATTTGAATCTTTTCATTTTAAATTTATAATTTAAAGCAAGGTATTTATTTAAAATCAGTTTAAAAAATCATTGTGAAAATTTTAAAAGGTTGTATCTTTGCAGCCGGCAAGTCCTAC
>NZ_CAJQQI010000025.1 GCF_905480415.1 uncultured Algibacter sp.
TTGATTAGTAGGTGTGTCGCTAGTAGTGTCAGGTGTCGCCACCTCGCTAGATTCTGAGGAACAACCGAAATTGAGGGTTAATAATATCGCAATTACTGCTAAGAAATTGATTTTCATAATAATAAGGTTTTAATAAAAATCTAAGGTAATTCTTACTCAATAATTAAAAAATGACATTTGTCAGTACATACTAGAAATGTTAGACATCTACTAAATAAGTATTCAAATCTCTAACTTATTTGAACTTTCTCGGATACAATACCGGCACAAATAAAAAACCCTACTCTCAAAACTGTTGAAAATAGGGCATTCTAATGAATTATCTGTACTCAAGGTGGGAATCGAACCCACACAACCGAAGTTACTGGATTTTGAATCCAGCGCGTCTACCAATTCCGCCACTTGAGCAATTAACCAATTTGGTATTTTATTTATTATCTCTAATCTGCCTTAGTTTTTCTTTTCCTATTCCAGATTTCCAATATTTTTCTCTTTTTCTTGCTTCAGCTCTTTCAACATCTAAAGATTCTGAAAAAATCAATTCAAAAGGTCTGTAGGCTCTTGTTGTTTTCTCTCTTCCGTCATTGTGCCTTTTAATTCTAGCCTCTAAATCTTGAGTCATACCAACATAAATATAATTTCTGTTAATACTTGATAAGGCGTAAATATAAAGCATATTATTAAGAACTTCGTACAATAAGCGCGCCTGCCTGTCGGCAGACAGGTCTACCTATCCTACCCTCGGTAGGTTATTCCGCCACTTGAGCTTGTAATAGATAGCAAAAATATAGTTTTTTTCGATATTACGCATAAAAATACTAGCCAATATACTTTTTAGGTTAAAATAAATGTATAAATTTGCACCTCGTTAAAAATCACGAAGTGTTTGCGCACTCAAAAACAACAAGTTAACTATGCCAATTGTTATAACGGAAGCCAAAATTTTTGCATGTACACAAAGTAAAGCTTTAGGTGAAAAAATAGCCAAAGCATATGGTGCAGATTTAGGGAATGTAATTACTTCAACATATAGTGATGGTGAATTTCAACCTTCTTATGAAGAATCTATAAGAGGGACCCGAATTTTCATTATTGGTTCTACCAATCCTGGTGCAGAAAATTTAATGGAAATGTTGTTAATGATTGATGCCGCAAAACGTGCTTCGGCTAGACATGTTACGGCTGTTATACCTTATTTTGGATGGGCAAGACAAGATAGAAAAGATAAACCGCGTGTGCCAATAGCGGCAAAATTAGTAGCAAAAATGTTAGAGACTGCTGGTGCTACCCGTATTATTACGATGGATTTGCACGCAGACCAAATACAAGGATTTTTTGAAAGACCTGTAGATCATTTATATGCATCAACAATCTTTTTGCCGTATTTAAGAAGCTTAAATTTGGATAATTTAACCATTGCTTCTCCAGATATGGGAGGTTCTAAAAGGGCTTATGCATACTCTAAAGCATTAAAAAGCGATGTTGTAATTTGTTACAAGCAACGTGCTAAAGCCAATGTGATTACTCACATGGAACTTATTGGTAATGTGGAAGGGAAAAATGTTGTTTTAGTAGATGACATGGTTGATACTGCAGGGACATTAACAAAAGCAGCAGATTTAATGATGGAACGTGGAGCACTTAGCGTAAGAGCTATTTGTACGCATCCTATATTATCTGGTAACGCTTATGATAACATAAACAATTCAAAATTAGAAGAACTAATAGTTACCGACACGATACCCGTTAAACCTTTAAGTGATAAAATTAAAGTTTTAAGTTGTGCTGATTTATTTGCACAGGTTATGGATAAAGTACATAACAATCAATCTATTAGTTCAAAATTTGTGATGTAAATCACTCAAAATAGAATATTAATTAAATTATTTATATAAACGATTATGAAATCAATTACAATCAACGGATCTCAAAGAGAAAGCGTAGGCAAAAAATCAACAAAAGCCTTACGTAATGCTGGTCAGGTTCCTTGCGTATTATACGGAGGAGACAAGCCAGTGCATTTTTCAGCACCAGAATTAGCTTTCTCTAAACTTGTATACACGCCTAATGCGCATACAGTTGTGATTAACTTAGATAATGGTGAAGTTTTAAATGCGGTACTTCAAGATATCCAATTTCATCCAGTAACAGATAGAATTTTACACGTAGATTTTTATCAATTATTTGAAGATAAAGAAATTGCGTTAAACATTCCTGTTAACCTTGTTGGTAACTCTAAAGGTGTTAAAAACGGTGGTGTTTTAAGAAGAAATAATAGAAAACTTCGTATTAAAGCACTTCCAGCTAACTTACCAGATTTTATAGAGATAGATATTACACCTCTAAAAATTGGCGATAAAGTTGCAGTAGGTGATTTGCCTACTGGAGATTATACTTTTTTACAGACGGATACTACTGTAGTATGTCGAGTGAGTACATCTAGAGTAGCTGTAGAGGATGAAGAAGAAGAAGAAGGAGCAGAAGCAGCAGAAGCAGCAGAAGGAGCAGAAGGAGCGGAAGCACCTGCAACTCAAGAATAGAAATTATTCCAATTAAATTATAAAAAGCATCCTGTTTTATTCAGGATGCTTTTTTATTTTCAAAAAATCAGGTAGTTAATATTTTGGGTGCCTGCCTGCCGGGAGGTAGGTTGCCACGCTTAGGCGCGGTCGGGCCATCCATTACAAGTCCTCGATTTTGCCTCTCTGTGGGCTTTTTATTACTATCCCTAAAGCAGGCTGTTAGGTATATAAAAGTATCTATCAATGTTTTGGCATGTTTAATGTATTTTAGCTTTAAAATAAAAATATCATGTGGCAGTTTTTGTCAAACTTATTTAAAAAGAAAAACCATATAGAAGAACAAGATTCCATGAAGAAATTTTTAATAGTTGGTCTAGGAAATATTGGCGAGAAATATGCTAGTACACGTCATAATATTGGCTTTAAAGTTTTAGATTATTTTGCGAAACAAGAAGATTTAACCTTTGAGACTCAAAAGCTCGGAGATGTGACTACTTATAAATTAAAAGGGAGAACATTTATCTTATTAAAACCAAATACCTATATGAACTTAAGCGGAAAAGCTGTTCTATATTGGTTGACTAAAGAAAAAATTCCTTTAGAAAATTTATTGGTTATTACAGACGACTTAAATTTACCCTTCGGGAGTATCCGCGTAAAAACCAAAGGAAGTGATGGTGGCCACAATGGTTTAAAGGATATTCAAGAGAAGTTGAATACCACAAAATATAATAGATATAGATTTGGTATAAGCGATACTTTTAGCAAAGGCAGGCAAGTCGATTATGTTTTAGGAGAATGGACAACAGAGGAATTAGATCAACTCAAAGAGCGTCTAGATAAATCAATAGCCCTTATAAAATCTTTTGGATTAGCAGGTATCAATAACACCATGAATGCTTTTAATGCTAAATAAAAGTTTTAATTAATTATTGTATTATAATCTTTTTTGTGGCTTTTTGAATGCCGTTATGTATATTCAAAATATACATGCCAGATTGAATATTATTTAAATTAATGTCTTCCTCAAAATTGCCATCAATAGTATTATAAGTCTTTTCATGAATTAAGCGTCCTCTAATATCAAAGAGTTCTATGGTAATTCTATCTGAATCTGATGATAATTGAATTTTAAATTGACCTCTACTAGGATTTGGAAAAAGTAAAAATCCTGGAAAATCAACAAATTCGAATTCTTCTTCATTTTCATTTTTCAAGGTTGTTTCTGTTGTTTCACAAATTTCAATAAACCAAGAATTCAAAGTTCCTAAATCGCCACTTTCAAAATCACCTAAAAGAATGGTCCAATCACCTGAAGAATTCTCACCATTAAAGCTATCAAGTAAATCTCTTAAAGACTTAGAAGCGATATTCGCTCCAGAATTAGAACAGTTGTATGTTATAGTGTCATCATTAAAAACACCAATAATATTATCTTCTTCATCGCAGTCTTTAGAAGATTTTAATAAAATTTCTGTGCTATTAGGACTCAATATACCTATCTCTAAATCACCTATGTATGGGTGTGTAATATTAACACCGATATTAATATCAGAAATAGTAGAATTATTGGGAATATTTATAATATGACTTTGCGTATAGCTATCACCATTATCTGAAATATCAATTCCTAAACTTAAAGCAGAACTGTATTGCGTACAGGTTTTACTTACATCATAATCAATTGCAAAATCTTCAGTATTAATAGCAAAGAAATTGTTGTTTGTGGGCTCAATCATTATTCTGCAATGCGGGGCGGGTGTTTTTGGTACTGTTAGTGTATAACTTCCATTATTCGGGATGTCATTTACAATAGTATTGTAGGTTTCTCCACCATCTAATGAAAGTAATATATTTACATTTGAAGCCCCAGGTAAAATATTGGTATTATTAACATTCCACGTTATGGTTTCGTTTGTATCTCTTGTCCATAAAATACCTGATGTGTTTTGTGACGTAACTTCAAGTGGACCATAAGCGTCATTAAAAGTAAGAACTATGTCATCATGGTTATTATTTGCACCACCAGCTTTATTATCTCTAACCGTCAATCTAAAATTTGCAGTTCTGTTTACATTAGGTATTTTTTCCCATTGGGTAGCATTTATTCCAAATTTTAAATCTGATAAATTCGGAAAATATCTAATATTATTTGTTGTTGGTAAGTATGACCTAAATAAAACCGAATTAGAATCTGTTGAGCTGGCATCTGGATAAGTTGTTGCCGCATTATTCTCATCTATTTGTTCCCAGCAATATGTGAGAATATCTCCGTCAATATCACCGCCAGTTCCAACTAATTTAAAAGGAGTTCCAATGGGTAAGGTTAAATTACTTCCAGCATTTACCGTTGGCGTTGTATTTCCAGTGTTAGTTGTTGAAGCACAAGAGATACTTTTAGAATAAGTTGTTATTTGCTCAATTGAAATTGCATGAAAGTAAGGATCACTGTTAGCTTGAACATTAGTTGAACCTGTAATTCCTGCATATCCCATAATTGTAGAACCACTGCCAGGTTCCATTTGTACATTCTCACCTTCATTCCCATTATGAGTCCAAGTATGGTTAGCTCCAAATTGATGACCTATTTCATGGGCCACCAAATCGATATCAAAATTAAAGCCATCTGGTGTGTTATCAGAAGTATAGCCACTACCTTTTAACCCATTAACACAAACACACCCAATACAACCTGCATTTCCATCAACAGACCCAACAGCAGATAGTAAGTGTCCTATATCATAATTGGCTTCTAATATTTCAGTATCGAGAGTTGCTTGTAACTCATTATTATAGTTATTAGATGTATCACCATAAGGATCTGTCCCAGCATCCAAATATATCACCGCATCATTGGTTGAAACTAATTGTAACGATACATTAAAATCATTTTCAAAAACGGCATTTATATTCGTTAAAGTCTTTGCAATTGCTGCATTTACAAGAGCGAATGTACCTCCATGGTAAGCAGCATATTCTCCAGTAACAGATATAGCTATTTTGTAAGTTCTTTTTATACTATCATCAGCATCTTTTATATTTAAACTAGATTTGAAAGTCTTTTCTAAAGAGTTATTTTCTGTCAAACAGTTAAAGGCCTCATTTTTATCTAGATTTGATTTCTTTAAAACGGTTATTTGGTTTTTGTTTTTGGAATTTGGTTCGAAAAGGATGGTTTCTTTATTGCCTAAAATAATCCCTGATAAGCCTTTGTAAGGGGATAAACTAAAACGCAAATATGTATGAGGAGAATCTATACCATAACCAGTATAAGACTTTATTTCTGGGTATTTTTCTTGTAAATCAGGAGACATTACTGAAGCTTCCTCAATACCATATCTTTCGAATTCGCCATTAGTATTCGGGAAGCTTATTATTATGTCAGAAGTTTTTGTAGAATTAGTTTTTGTAGATTTACGAGATAAAATCTTATGTAATTTGGTGTAATTAAAATCAAACAACAGCCCTTTGTCATTGCTTCTTTTGGTAATACTAGATTCTGGATTAATACTTTTACTTACTTCAATAAAAAGGTTTTTTTGTCCAAAAGCCGAAAATGCTATTAAAAATATGGTGGTTGATAAAACATAATGTAGTTTTGTTCTCATAAAATTATATTTGGGACAATTTTATTAATCTGGATTAGCAAAGCTAGTTTTTTTTAATTAAACCAGCAATTTTTTGCTTTTATGAGTAAGGTTAAAAATATCGAAATTTATAATTCTACCGAGCCTACAGTTGTAACTATTGGTACGTTCGATGGTGTGCATATTGGACATCAAAAAATCATTAAACACTTAATTAATACTGGTAAATCAAAAGGATTAAAGTCTGTGATATTAACGTTTTTTCCACATCCCAGAATGGTGCTTCAAAAGGATTCAAACATTAAATTAATAAACACTATTGACGAGCGCAGAAACATTTTAGATGATCTAGGATTAGATTACTTAGTTGTAAAAAAGTTTACACATGAGTTTTCAAGACTTTCAGCTGAAAATTTTGTTAAAGGGATTTTAGTAGAAGAACTAAACGCAAAAAAGGTAATTATTGGTTATGACCATAGATTTGGCAGAAATAGAAATGCTGATATTAACGATTTAAAAACCTTTGGAGAGACTTTTGGCTTTGAAGTAGAAGAAATTTCAGCCCAAGATATTAATGATGTTGCAGTAAGCTCAACAAAAATTAGATTGGCTCTAATGGATGGAGAAATACATAAGGCCAATGCTTATTTAGGGTATAATTTTATGTTAACTGGAAAAGTAACGAAAGGCAAAAGTTTAGGAAAAGAATTAGGATTTCCAACAGCTAATATTGAAATTGAAGAAGATTATAAAATTATTCCTAAGCAAGGGTCTTACATTGTGAATTCTATGATTAAGGATACGCTTGTTTATGGTATGATGAATATAGGAGTGAATCCCACAGTTAATGGGAGTAAGCAAACTATTGAGGTGCACTTTTTTGATTTTGATGACGATATTTATGAAGACACAATAAAAATAGATTTACTACATAGAATTCGTGATGAAGAAAAATTTGAATCCCTTGAAGCTCTTAAACTTCAACTTGCAAAAGATAAAGAAACAGCAATAGAATATATTTCAAACCAAAATGCTGAATAATTGGCTCTTTAAACATATTGATAATTCAGCATTAATCGTTTTTAGAATTATTTTCGGACTCCTTTGTTTCTTAGAATCTGTAGGCGCTATTTTTACAGGTTGGGTAAAACGGACCTTAGTTGATCCCGATTTTACATTTAATTTTATAGGTTTTGAATTTTTACAGCCATTACCAGGAAACGGCATGTATTATTACTACGTTATAATGGGTGTTTTTGGTTTACTCATTATGGTAGGTTATAAATACCGATTTAGCATGATTGCATTTACAATCATGTGGTCAGCAACCTATTTAATGCAAAAATCATCATATAACAATCATTATTATTTATTGATGCTTTTAAGTGGGATAATGGTGTTTCTTCCAGCGCATAAATACGCTTCAGTTGATGTTAAATTAAACCCGGAAATTAAGAGTTATTCCATGCCGCAATGGTGTCGTTGGATTATTATTCTTCAGTTGTTTATTGTTTACACCTATGCTTCTGTAGCCAAATTTTATCCTGATTGGTTAGACACTTCGGTTATAGAATTAATGATGAAAGGGAAAAAGGATTATATTTTTGTTGGTGACTTTCTTCAGCAAAAATGGCTGCATTTTGCCTTGGCCTATGGTGGTATTTTGTTTGACGGTTTAATTGTACCCTTGTTACTATTTAAACCCACAAGAAAATATGCGTTTATTGGCTCTATTTTCTTCCATTTGTTCAATTCGTTTATATTCCAAATTGGCATATTTCCATATTTAGCTTTAGCATTTTCTTTATTCTTTTTCTCTGCTGAAAAAATTCAAAAGCTATTTTTAAAAAAGAAACTCTATTATACATCAGAAGAGATTTCTATTCCGAAGTTAAAAGCACCTTTAATTATAGGTTTTTCAATTTATTTTATCATTCAAATAGGCTTACCATTAAGGCACTATTTTATTGAAGATAATGTATTAAGGACCGAAGAAGGACATAGATTATCATGGCGTATGATGCTTCGCATAAAAAGTGGGCAAACCTCATTTTGGGTTGAAAATAAAGACTCAGGGAAGCGCACTCATATTGACTTAAATAAATATTTAAGCACGAAGCAAAAAAGATCTGCAAGCACAAAACCAGATGTTATGTGGCAATTTGCACAACGTTTAAAACAAGATTTTAAAAATAATGGACAAGATGTTGCGGTGTATATAAATTGTAAAGTTAGTGTTAACGGAAAGCCATATAAAACCTTAATTAACCCAGACATTGATATTGCTAATGTAGAGTGGAATGTTTTTAATCACAGCAATTGGATTTTACCTTTAAAAGAAGAGTGATTATCTATTCATTTCATTAAATTTGTTGCTTAAATTTTAATGTCATGTTACAAGTTCCTTTTATTAGAGAAAACAAAGAATTAGTTATTGAGCGTTTAGCAAAACGAAATATTGATGCTACGCAAATGATTAATGATGTTATTACCTTTGATGAAGATAGAAGACGTCTTCAAACAGAGTTAGATAATACTTTGGCTGAATCTAATACCTTATCAAAGGAAATAGGAAACTTATACAAATCTGGTGAAGCTCAAAAGGCTAATCTATTAAAAGAAAAAACCAGTCAATTAAAAGACGCTTCAAAAGAACTTTCTGAGGATTTAAATAATAAAGTGGAAGCTTTAAAGGAATTACTTTATAAAATACCAAATGTACCTCATGATGTTGTGCCTCGTGGAAACTCTGAGTTAGATAATGAAGAAATTTTTAAAGCAGGAGTTATTCCCAAACTACACAATGGCGCTTTACCACATTGGGAGCTGGCTAAGAAGTACGACATCATAGATTTTGAACTAGGTAACAAAATTACTGGTGCTGGATTTCCAGTTTATAAAGGAAAGGGTGCTAGGTTACAACGTGCATTAATTGCTTATTTTTTAGACAAAAATACAGCGGCTGGTTATACGGAATATCAACTACCACTTATGGTTAATGAAGCTTCTGCTTTTGGTACCGGGCAATTACCTGATAAAGAGGGGCAGATGTATCATGTTACAGAAGATAATTTATACTTAATACCAACTGCTGAAGTACCTGGAACCAATATTTTTAGAGATGTGGTTTTAAATGAAAATGAATTACCAGTAGGTATAACAGGGTATACGCCATGTTTTCGTCGTGAAGCAGGAAGTTATGGTGCACACGTTAGAGGATTAAATAGACTACATCAATTTGATAAGGTTGAAATTATTCGTGTTGAACATCCTACTAAATCTTATAAAGCGTTAGATGGTATGATTGACCATGTAAAAGACATTTTAAAAGAATTAAAATTACCATATAGAATTCTGCGTTTATGCGGAGGAGATACCTCTTTTGCGGCATCTTTAACTTATGATTTTGAAGTGTTTTCTACAGCTCAAGATAGATGGTTGGAAATTTCTTCTGTTTCAAATTTTGAAACGTTTCAGGCGAATCGTTTAAAACTTCGATTTAAAAATAGTGATGGTAAAAATGAACTAGCGCATACACTTAATGGAAGCTCTTTAGCATTACCTAGAGTCTTAGCTGGAATTCTGGAAAATTACCAAACGGAAGACGGAATTCTTGTTCCTGAAGTACTTCAACCTTATACCGGTTTTAAAATTATTAATTAAAGGAAAAAGCCTACAAAAATTAAAATTTATATTCATTTTTATCGATGAAATACACATTAAGCATGCTGTTTAACGAATTTTCTTTTGTTTATTTGATTTTTTAAGATTTATTACTGTATTTAGCTTAACCAAATCTACCCAACCTACTAATTATGAAGAATGTTAAGCGCGTTGTCCTTTTAATTGCTTTGATTTTTTTCGCAACTAAAGTTTTATCTTCAGATTTCGAATTGTTTAAATCCGAAGGTAATACCACAACTATTGCGAGTAAATAGGAATTTTTAAAATAAAATTCTTGATGTAATTCAATAATATTTTTTGAAAATAGTCATTCTTATGAATAATAAGAATTAAAGACTGTCCCCAATCGAGTATTTAATTAACAAGTAGTTAATAGAAAATTATTTTTGGTTGGTAAGTGCCCGATTTTTTGTCGGGCACTTTTTTTATAAAAACTTTTACATTATCAACACCTTACATTTGCTATATTTACGGTATGCGATATATATTATTTTTTTGCTTATTACTATCTAGTATTTTGTATTCACAAAATGCTATGCTCGCCAAAGACTATTTCCAAAAAGGCGAATTTGAAAAGGCATTAATTGAGTATAAAAATTTGTATGCTAAATCGTCTTCAAATATTAATTACATCAATCAAATTATAAGTACACATCAGCAATTAGAGCAATATGATGATGCTGAAAAATTCATATTGAAATTGATGGAACGTATAACATATCCCGCTTTTATTGTTGAGTTAGGATATAATTATCAGCTTAAAAATGATTTACAAAAGGCAAATGAAAATTATCAGAAAGCCATAGCTACAATTGATGAAAAAGCAAGTAATGTATTTGCTATAGCGAGAAGTTTTCAAAACCATTCTCTTTTAGATGAAGCAGTAGTTTCTTATGAAAAGGCTGCGGTGTTAAACCCAGAATTTAATTTTAATGTACAACTTGCACAAATTTATGGAGAGCAAGGGGATATTGAAAAAATGTTTAATAGTTATATCAATTTTGCAGAATCAAATCCTATAGTTTTAAGAGATGTTAAGCGTGCTATTAATGATTTTATAACTGAGGATAGTGCTAATGAAAATAATGTTTTGTTTCGCAAGCTTCTTCTGAAAAAATTACAGCAAGAACCCAATATTCTTTGGAATGAGTTATTAAGTTGGTTGTTTATTCAACAAAAAAATTTTAAAAAGGCATTTACTCAAGAAAAAGCGATTTATAAAAGACATCCAGAAAGTTTAAGCCGAATTGAAGAGATTGCACTAATGGCTTCAAACGACAATAAAAATGAAATTGCTCGAGATGTTTTCAATTACATTATAGACACAGCACAGGATGCTGAAACAAAACTTGATGCACATCAAAATTTACTTCAAATAGATATTAAAGAAAGTTCAAAATCTAATTACGGAGTTATTAAGAGTAAATATTTAGAGTTATTTAAAACATTTGGAGATCAATCTGAAACTTTAGAATTACAAGTTTCTTATGGGCACTTTTTAGCCTTTTATTTAAATGAAACAGGAGAAGCTACAAGATTTTTGGAAAACAGTTTAAAACAACCCTTGGCATCCATAGAAAAGGCGCAAGTTAAATTAGAGTTGGGTGATATTTTAGTCTTGCAAGAACAATTTAATAAGGCCCTAATTTATTACACTCAAATTCAGCGTAACTTAAAAAATAGCACTATTTCTCAAGAGGCACGTTTTAAAGTTGCTAAAGCTAGTTATTACAAAGGCGATTTTAAATGGGCAGAATCTCAACTTAAAATTTTAAAAGCCTCGACATCTCAGCTTATAGCAAATGATGCACTTGATTTAAAACTCCTGATTTCTGATAATAAGTATGAAGATTCACTTCAAATTGCATTAAAACGTTATGCAAAAGCAGACTTATTAGCTTTTCAAAATAGGAATGAAGAAGCCATTGATTTGCTCGACAAAATCCTTGAAGAACATAAGACAGAACCTATAATTGCTCAAGCTTTATACAAACAGGCTCAAATATTCGAATTAAAATCTCAGTTTGAAAAAGCTAAGGCAAATTACCAAGCAATTATAGATAACTACAGAGATGGTATATTAATTGATGATGCCTATTTTCATTTAGCAGAAATATATGAGAGTCAGTTAAATCTTCCTGAAAAAGCAAAGGCCTTATATGAACAAATTATTTTTAATCATGCCGATAGTATTTATTTTGTCGATGCTAGAAAGCGCTATAGATTATTAAGAGGAGATGCTATAAATTAATATGATAGTCGCGGAAACTAATAGATTACTAATTTCTAAATTCACGTTAAAAGATGCTCCTTTCTTTTTAGAATTGGTTAATTCACCCAATTGGATAAAATATATTGGTGATAGACATACCAAAACGATTAAAGAAGCTGAAGAAAGAATAAAAACGGGACATTTAAAAAGCTATAAAACTCATGGTTTTGGGTTCTATAAATTATTACTTAAAGCAGAAAACAATAAACCTATTGGTACTTGCGGACTCATAAAACGAGATACTTTAGAATATGTAGATGTTGGTTTTGCAATGCTTCCAAACTATGAAAGTTTAGGACTTGCTCATGAAGCATCAATTAAAATCATTAAACTTGCAAAAAACGTATTTAAATTAGATAAAATAATAGCTATAACAACTTCAGATAATGATAGCTCTATTAAGTTATTAAAAAAACTGGGATTAACATATGAAAAAAAAGTAACTCCCTTTGAAGACGAAGAAGATCTCTTATTATTTGCAAAAACCTTATAAATAAAAATGATAATATACAACGTAACAGCAAACATTGAAGAATCCATTCATGACGAATGGCTTACTTGGATAAAAGAGCACATCCCGAAAGTTTTAGGTACAGGAAAATTTGAAAAGGCAACGTTGTCGAGAGTTTTAGTGGAAGAAGATATGGGAGGTGTCACCTATTC
>NZ_CAJQQI010000026.1 GCF_905480415.1 uncultured Algibacter sp.
TAATAGTCAAGCGCGAGGATTTGCATTGCCTGAAGGCGATATTGAAAAAGGGAAAGTGACCTATAAGAGATTGGCATGTATTGAATGTCATAGTATTCCAAATATTGAATGGAAGGGCGGAAAAGATAATCTAAAAATACCTCTTGGAGGCGAAGTAACTTCTCTAAAAACCTATGGAGATCTTGTCACATCAGTAATTAATCCTTCCCACAAAGTCGCGTCGTTCTACAATCAAAAAACCTCTACCGAGGGAGGCCTTTCAAATATGAAGAATTACAATGAAATTATGACTGTTCAGGAACTTATTGATCTTGTTACTTTTCTTCAATCAGAATACCAAGTAGTATCACCACCAACCCAGTATCCTTATTATTGAGTAGCCATATTCGAATACCTATTCTTTCAGATTATTGGTTAGCCAAAAAACATAACTAGCTTCATTATTAATGAAGTTGCTCCCAAACATCATATTTTCAAATATATGCCGATGGAATACAATCTAAAACGAAAGAACGGCTCCCAAAACCAACATCGTTTGGTTTCCTTTAAAACGAGAATCGCCACCAACAGTATCTATATCTTGACCTTCAAGTTTCTTCAAAATATTGGTAAGTCCATAAACATATTGGGCTTTCATCTTAAAATTTTTAATACCTAAAGATGCACCCAAAGCTCCGTTAAAATTAAATTGAGAAATATTTGTAATGTCTTGTGCCGATAAATTTGTGTAATTATTTATGTAATAGCCCTCCTGATTTTTATCCTTAAACTCTAGTCTACCGTTGTATTGTAGCATAGGTCCAAAATCAATAGTAAAATGATTCGGAATTACTTTTACATGTAACAACATAGCCACTTGAGCAGCAAACATTTTATATTCAACAAACGCCTCTTGAGTACTAACCAAATCTGGTCGTCCGGAAATTTCAATAGCATTCTCCGAGAGTTGCATACCAAAACTAACATTATACCAACGTAAAGGAATATCAACCGTAGCCATCAAACCTCCCATAAAACCATTAGATGATTTTGTGTTGAAATTATCGGTATCAATATCAAATTGTGTAATACCACCTATAATTCCTATACCATTACTAATTCTAAAATTTCCTTTTTGAGAAAAACTTTTTGTAACAAAACATAGCATTAAAGCTACTAATAAGAAAAGTCGGTTATATTTCATAAGTTCAGGTTACAAGCGGCCAAATATAGTATAATTTTTGTATCTTAATTTTTTAACCATTTTAATAAAAAACATTATGAATTTCGTTTTTATCCCCATTATTCTTATCGGATTATTTATTTTAATCTCGGCATTTTTTGTTGTTAAACAACAAACTGCAGCGATTATAGAACGCTTTGGTAAATTCCATAGTATTCGTCAATCGGGTTTACAGTTAAAAATTCCATTAGTAGATAGAATTTCTGGTAAATTAAGCCTTAAAATTCAACAGTTAGATGTTATTGTAGAAACCAAAACGAAAGATGACGTATTTGTACGTTTAAAAGTATCTGTTCAATATAAAGTGATTAGAAACAAGGTTGCAGATGCTTTTTATAAACTAGATTACCCGCATGATCAAATAACAAGTTATGTGTTTGATGTGGTGCGTGCAGAAGTACCAAAAATGATTTTAGATGACGTTTTCTTAAAAAAAGATGATATTGCTATAGCTGTAAAAACTGAATTAAATGATGCTATGCAAGATTATGGATATGACATTATAAAAACATTGGTAACTGATATTGATCCAGATGCACAAGTAAAAGAAGCGATGAACCGAATTAATGCAGCCGACAGAGAAAAAACAGCAGCACAATATGAAGGTGATGCCGCTCGTATTTTAATTGTTGAAAAGGCTAAAGCTGAAGCTGAAAGCAAACGTTTGCAAGGGCAAGGTATTGCAGACCAACGTCGTGAAATTGCTCGCGGTTTAGAGGAGTCTGTGGAAGTGCTTAATAAAGTTGGCATAAACTCTCAAGAAGCTTCTGCCTTAATTGTAGTAACACAGCATTATGACACATTACAATCAATTGGTCAACAAACGAATAGCAACTTAATCTTATTACCTAATTCACCACAAGCCGGAAGCACCATGTTAAATGATATGGTAGCTAGTTTTACAGCGAGTAATCAAATAGGGGAGGCCATGAAAAATTCTAAAAAGATAAAGGAATAGATTGTCTTAAAAACCATAAATAAAGCCTCAATATTAAACATCTTGAGGCTTTTGTATTTTAGAGATATAGTTTTAACTTAGGTTGTATACATATGAAAATTAATGAAAAATAAACAAGAGGCATTACTTTTTATTATCAAACGGGTAGCGCTCCTCCCATTTTCGCATTGGATTCATATACTTTACTATACCCTTTAAAACCGTATTCGCTATAAAGCTATTGGTATGATTTAAATATATAGACATGGCTTTTGGCTTTGCGCCTATTGAGCTCTTAATTTCCATGGCCGTTCTAGCATATACAATAGTTTTAAAGCCGTTTTCAATGCCAAAAGAAGCCATATTGAAAAGCATGTTCAAGTACATTTGATACTGATGCTGTAACTCTTTGTTATATCCTAAAAAATAAGTTTCTAAGGTTTTATCATTTAAAATTAGAGTATAAAAACCAACTAAATCTTCCTTTAAGAAGACACCTATAACTTTAAAATCATCTTTTAAGTGAACTTTTAATTGATAAAAATGCTGTTCTTGAAGTTTAAATGAATTTACTCTAGCGTTATCTGATACGGTTTCGTATAAACTAAATATAGCTTTAGAGTAGTCTTTTAAGTACTCAGTATCTAATTCCTTGTAACTAAGATTGGATGCTTTTTTTCTGGCTATTCTGTAACGTCGACGATACTTTTTATTGAATGCTGAAATATAATCTTCTGTTTTTTTCCAAGTTTCTGGAATAGTAAAAACCATGTTAGGCTGAACTTGAGCTTTATAGAGGTTATTTGCTTTAAAAAAAGATGTGTTTTCATGAATAATATCGTCTTCAAAATAATCCTTAAAAAGAATAATACGTACTTTCTTATTGAATTTTGTTCTAATTTCTAGTATTAAATCATCCAGTGCTTTTTCTAGTTGACTTAAATAATCATTTTGCGATATTTCTTTTTCATTATAATATATGCCATGCTGACCCGTATGCATTAAGTTTCCAACTACTAAGGCATTCCCTTTAACAATTTTAGAAACCAATTGTTTGGCAAACTGTTTTAATATGTTGCGGCTACTTTTTCTGAAGATATCATCTGCATACATTTGAACGCGCTGAACAATCGTAATCCCAACCAAGTTTTCGCCCTTAAAAATACCAATATAATATCCCGACATATTGGTTGGTAAAGAACTTTCAAGCCCTTTTAAAAAGCCTGTTCTTAAAAAGATATCGTGAGAGCACAGGGCGTTCCAACCCTTTGGAAGTTCGCTAACTTTTCTATAAATTTTATAATGTATCAATATAATACCGTTAGTGTTTTGAATTGACCGTTATCAAACGCCTTTTCTTCCTTTCTCCTTCAATATAAAAAGAAACCGTATCTAAGGCTATGCTTTATTTTTCTGTTTTGTATAAAGAAAAAATCATTCCCGAAAAGTCGGGACAGGCTATTTTCTTTAACATTAAATTCAAAACAGAAACGGTATAAAATGAAAAAAGACTGAAAATAAACATCCTCAGTCTTTAAGTATGTTAAAATTACACAAAAAGATTATTGCCATCCACAAACAATAGCACCCATAATACCTAAAGTTACAATCCAGTAACCTGCATTAATCATTATATATTTACCACTTTTGCGCTCAAATAAAGCATTTGTTCCAATAATTGGTAAAGCCACAAAAAATCCTGCTAATACACCATGAAGTGCGCCATGTTTATACGTTCTAAAAGCATCACCATAATCAGCCATAAATGCTGCATAAGAGGGTAAAGCAGCACTTGCATCTCCTCCAACCAAGCCCAAAACTCCTGTTTGATGAATACTCATCTGCATCATTGTCATTGCCAGAAAAAAAGCAAAAACAAAGGAAAGAATAAAGATTTTCACCATATTACCTGCTTTTAATTGCGCTTCTGTTAAGCCTGCAGCCTCCATCCAAGCATTTCCAAACACTTTCGGATTATACCATATAAAGCCTACAACTAATGCCGACACTGCCGCGACAAGAATTGCAGGGAAATTTAAAAAATCCATAATAATTTTAGTTTTAGTTAGTAACTAAATGTACAAAAAATAAATATTGCCTAAAAGTACTGCCGGACAAGGCTTGTACAACCTCAACCAAAACTTCCAGTAACAGAAGAAATAAATTTATCCCTTTTAAGAAATCGCCGCAGCTTCAGCCACAAGCAATACGTTTTTATCATCCAAAGCTTTAGCTATAAACTCAGTAATAGCGTCATTTTTTTCTAGACCATTCTTTAGTAATACGCCTAATGTAATCATGGTAATAATACGTGTTCCTGATTTTTTAACAGACGTATTAAACAGGGGTTCTACCTCATCATAACTCACCTTTTGTGCTAATTCTTGAATGTCAACTTTAGCATCAGCTTGTTTGTCTTCTGGCAATCTATCATACTTTTTACCGTAAGATTTTATTTGCTCAATGGCCGATCTGTTGTTTTGTTGTGGTTGTTTTTGTTGATTTTGATTCGTATTTTGTTTTGGCTTTACTTTAGCCCACGTATCCCGTAAACCAACTGTTTTATTGAATACTAAATGTTCTAAAGTTGAATCATCATCTACATTAAAGTACCCTAAACGTTGAAACTGAAATCTATCTCCAATTTTAGCGTCTTTTAAACTAGGCTCTACAAACGCTTCAATTGTTTTTAAAGAATTTGGGTTTATAAACTCCATAAAACTCTTGTCTTGATGACTATCAGGGGTTTCATCACTAAACAATCTATCATATTCTCTAACTTCAGCTTTTACAGCTTGCTCTATGGACACCCAATGTAAGGTTCCTTTTACTCTTCTAGAGGTGTCTTCAGAATAGGTACAATGAATTTCTTCTATGTTTCCATTAACGTCTTTTAAAACACTTTCAGCTTTAATAATGTAAGCGTTTTTTAATCGTACCTCGCCACCTAATTTCAATCTAAAAAACTTAGCACTCGCTTCTTCTTTAAAATCTTCTTTTTCAATATATAATTCACTTGAAAATGGCACCTTTCTATAGCCAGCACTTTCATCTTCTTGATTATTTTCAGCATCTAACCACTCCACTTTGTCTTCTGGATAATTAGTAATAACCAATTTAACAGGATCTAAAACAGCCATAACGCGCGGTGCTGTTTTGTTTAAATCTTCGCGAATGCAAAATTCTAAAAGTGATACGTCAATAATATTATCTCGCTTTGCAACACCAACAGTTTCAACAAACTTTCTAATAGAATTAGGTGTATAACCTCTTCGACGCAGACCAGAAATTGTAGGCATCCTAGGATCGTCCCAACCGTTAACAATACCATCTTCAACCAGTTTAAGCAACTTACGTTTACTCATAATGGTGTAACTTAAGTTTAAACGGGCAAATTCGCGTTGTTTTGGTCTTAACTTGCCAGCATCTACCACTTGGTCTAAAAACCAATCATAAAGCTCTCTATGTGGCTTAAATTCAAGAGAACACAAGGAATGTGATATTTGTTCTATATAATCACTCTCGCCATGCGTCCAATCGTACATGGGGTAAATACACCAATCATTAGCCGTTCTGTGATGATGCTTCTTTAAAACACGATACATAATAGGATCGCGCATCAACATATTAGTATGTTGCATATCTATTTTAGCACGCAAGATATGCTCGCCTCCATCAAACTCGCCAGCTTTCATGCATTCAAACAAATTTAAATTCTCTTCAATGCTTCTATTTCTATAAGGACCATCTACCCCAAATTGTGTTGGCGTTCCCTTTTGTTCGGCCATAGCTTCACTAGATTGCGAATCTACATAGGCTTTGCCCTCTTTTATTAAATAAACAGCCCAATCATAAAGTTGCTGAAAATAATCTGATGAAAACAGCTCTTTATCCCATGTATAACCTAACCAAGCAATATCCTCTTTTATAGCATCAACAAACTCTTGCTCTTCTTTAGCAGGATTGGTATCATCAAACCTAAGATTTACTGGGGCATTATAATATTCTCCTAAACCAAAACTAATGCCAATAGCCTTAGTATGTCCAATATGCAGGTATCCGTTTGGTTCTGGTGGAAAACGAAAACGTAAATTACCTTTAGGCATTCCGTTTGCTAAATCTTCTTCTATAATTTGTTCAATAAAATTAAGTGATTTTCTTTCTTCAGACATGGTTGCTGTTTATTTCAACTAAATAAGCGTCAAAATTACGGAAATTCAAGTTATTTTAGCTTAATAAGTTTAATAAGCGTAACAAATTTTAATTAATGATTACTTATAATTAAAACCTTTAATTAAATTCAATTTAAAATGAAAAACTCAAACTATCAATGTCCCAAATGTGGCGCTTTAGATTATGAAACTGGCGAAATAAGAGCTACTGGAGGCACATTATCTAAAATTTTTGATGTTCAAAATAAAAAATTTACGTCTGTAACTTGTTCCAATTGCACGTATACAGAATTTTACAAAACCAAAACCAGTGCATTAAGTAACATTTTTGATTTATTTACTAACTAATGGGAATTATAAAAGTTGAAAATATTCGCGTATTCGCGTATCATGGTTGTTTGAAAGAAGAAACAAAAATAGGGAGTGATTATCGTGTAGATTTAGAAGTTAAAGCAGATTTACAAACCTCTGCCGTTACCGATAAACTTGGTGATACTGTTGATTATGTATTTTTAAATAAAGTTATAAAAGAAGAAATGGAGATCGCATCTCATTTACTTGAAACAGTGGCAAAACGTATCTTAAACAGAATATTTAATGAAGACAAGCTCGTAAAAAAGGCGACCGTTTGGGTCAGTAAATTGAATCCGCCAATAGGGGGCGACGTTGAAAGAGTGACGATAAAAATGACTGATAAGCGAAAAAGTAATTTTTTGTAAGGAAAAGTCACTTTTTTGTTTAAATTTGCACAGATAATGATGGCGTCGTGGCCGAGTGGCTAGGCAGAGGTCTGCAAAACCTTCTACAACGGTTCGAATCCGTTCGACGCCTCAAAGAACCTTCAAGTAAAACTTGAAGGTTTTTTTATTGAAAATTTTTATGAAAAATTAATTAAAAAGCAGCAAAATCTTCTGGATTCTTTTGCTTTTCGAATCCGCGCCACACCACAATAAAGAAAGACCCTTATGATATCTTTTTTTAAAATACCTCTTCATAAAATGAATTAAATAGGAGCGAAGCACTATCTCCAAGTTTGTTTTTCGAATACACTTGACACACCAAAGAACCTCCAAGTTTACTTGATGGTTTTTTATTGTACGTTTTTATGGAAAATTAATTAAAGACAGTCAAAACCTTCTGGACACCTTTACTTTTCAAAACCTTTCGAAGGCTCAATAAAGACATCCCTTTAAGATCTCTTTTATTTAAGATACATCTTCATAATATAAATTAAATAGGAGCAAAGCCTAGTTTTTTAATTTTGTTACTAGAACCCGTGAGACACCTCAATAACGATAAACTAAAAAGGATTTCTATTATTCTGGAAGCTTTTCTTTTCTTGGGGTTATTTGTTCAAACTTCTCTTTAATAAGTTCTTTTTCTTTTGGAAAAAAACCTTGAACTAAAAGCAATACACCAAAGCCTAAAATTACTAAAGCAATTATTTTCTTTGTTTTAAAAATAAGCCGCGGTGTTAGTTTGTTTCTTAATTTTTTAGCAACCACTATTTTTACTAAATCGACTAAAAAATACACAATTAGAATAGTGCTTAAGAACACCACAACACCATTTTCTGTACTTGTTAATGAATTGGCCAAAACTATAAAAGCGACCCAACCCAATAGCACGCCTATATTAATAAAATTAAGTAAAAAACCTTTTAAGAAAAGTTTACCATACCCTTTTTTAATTTCAACTTTATGATATTCTCTAACAATTTCTCTAAACGACTTTGATGTTTTTGTAAATGAAATAATACCATAAGCCACTAATAAAACACCACCAAAAACTAAAAAATTAGGGTCGTCCTTAATTTTTTCAAGTAATTTATTGGTACTAAAAAACGCAACAAATATAAAAATGATATCGGCCAGCATAACGCCACTATCAAATATTAAAGCGCTTTTAAATCCCTTTGTGGCACTGGTTTCCAGTAGCACAAAAAACACAGGCCCTATAGTAAATGCTAAAATAATTCCGAAGGGAATAGCTGTTAAAATATCATCAAACATAGAAAGTTGAAGCTTTTACACAAAGTAAAGAAATATTTTAAAACTATTGGTTTGCAGTAGCCTTAGATTTAAAGTTATTAAACAAAAAAAGGAGTGGGGCATAACCCCACTCCTTTAAATAAACGTAAAAAACGTTATTTAGTTTTTAATCAATTTAATACTATTAATACCTGCTTCTGTTTTTACTTGTGCAAAATATAAACCTGATTTTAAAGTACTACCATCGACATTAACTTCGCTCGCATTAGGTGCTAATGATAATACATTTTTACCTAAAATATCAAACACGTTGATTGTTTTGATAACACTCTTAGCATTCTTTATAGTCCAACTACTTTGTGTTGGGTTAGGGTATGCTCTAAATTCTAAAGATTTAAAATCTTCAACATTTAAAACAGTAGCACCTAAAGTAAGGTTATCTATAATGTATGTGCCAGATAGACCAGGTGTACCTGATTCACCACCATTAGTATTAGCAGGGTCAATTAACGCTCCACCAGTAGCAGTTTGAGCTCCATGATTTTTTACATCTACAAAAATAACTAGTGATTCTCTTGATGTTAAACCTGCTGGGAAATTCAATTCTACATCTACAACATCTGTACCAGTTGATATAAAATTCGCTTCAAGAGCGCCGCCACCACCTTGGAAGCTTACTCCGTGCTGATGTATCTCTCCAGCTGCTGCTGTTGTTGATTGGAATGAAAATCTTAAAGTGTTATTGGCGTCATCACTTAAATCAATAGGTGTTGCAAATGTTAATTTAGCATTATCCCAATCACCAACCGCACCAACTATTTCTAACACATCATTTCCAGTACCGTTTGAAACAGCCGCACCATCACCTGCTGTCCAACCAGCAATAGATCCATTAAAATCCATAGGTAAAGTTTGTGAATACCCTAATGAAATAGTAAATAGAGCACACAGTAATAAAGTAATTTTTTTCATCATAATAAATTATTTAGGTTATTTAGTTAAAGGGAATGTCCATATAAAGCTAATGTTCAATTCCTATATTCGTAAAACTAAGGCTAAAATATTAAACAATGTTCAAAAAACACCGCTACAAAAATCATACAAAGCAGAAATACAAGGAAATTATTAGATACTTAACACTTTAACTGATTTATCTGTTTTTTAGCGTTTTTTGTCAGCCCCTAAATTGTCTTAAAAATCAGTAAAAAATGTTTTTGTATTGGTAATGTTGTGGTTAAATAAAGGATATCTAGAAAGATTTTTGATTTTAACTACCTCCTTATGTACTTAAAAATTAGCATTTTGAAAAATTAAATGATTTTAATATAAGTTATGTAGATATTATAAAACAGCAAAACGACCCTACAAATTAGTGAAGCGTTATTAAAAAAAGCAGCGTAAACTTTAAGGTTTAATTATTTAATAGTAGGTTTAAACTTGCACTATTATTTGTTATTACTATTACTTGTTCATTCTTTATCTTAATAGCTTGTATTGAACGACTATCTAGAGGTATATGCAAACCACTATTACCTGCCGGTAATGCCTTGAAGCTATTATTACCGTCACCTAGCAAAAGCATACCATATCCGGCATCGTAACGTATGGTTTCTACTTCTACACCGTAATGATTCCCTACCACCAGAATATCTTTAAATCCGTCTTCATTAAAATCGTCGATTAAAGATCCTTTTATTGGGCTCACTTGAGCTTGAGTCGGCAATGATTGCGGATTCAACATACCATCCTCATTTATTAAAATAATGCTTTCAAAATTATTTATTTCATAAACAACAGCACTATCTACTTTGTCTTCAGGAAGGATGTCTAGTAATTTGGAAGATGCGAAACTATGATAATCCTTAAATTTTTCAGCCACATAAGGCATTTGTTGACTGGTGCACTCACGCCCTCTCATAGGAACATAGTCATCTTTATAAAATTTTGCAAGTACCACATCATTAGTACCATTGTTATCAAAATCGTTCGCATATACTTTAAAAGGGTGGGACTTAGTGGCTTTAAACTTATTGTTATTCCCCAAGTTGCCTATGATATAGTCATCATCGCCATCGTTATCTAAATCACTGGCGGTAATAGACCACCACATACCCCTAGTATCATCCAGTCCAAGTTTTTCGGAGCTATTTTCAAACACTCCATTATTATTTGTAAGTACAGTAATTGTCATCCATTCCCCAACTATAATCATATCCTCATCGCCATCTTGATCTATATCTGTAAATACGGCGTCGGTAACCATACCCATATTTTTAAGATCTGGGGCCCTCGTATCATTGGCTTTTGTAAAAACACCATGGTTATTCAATAATAAATAACTACTGGCTGGAAACGGGTATTTCCCAGAAATTAATCTAACACCAACGAAAATATCCAAATCACCATCACCATCTACATCTGAAGTTATGGCACATTGTGAACTTTGAGCGATATTAGGCAATCCTTTTTTACTTTTCGTAAATGCCCCGACACCATCGTTTATATATAATCTATCAATTAATAATGGATTTCCTATTTTATACTCACTACCCCCACTTGTGACATATAAATCCTGATCACCATCTGCGTCTACATCGAAAAACAAGGCTCCTAAATCTTCTGACCCTTTGTCTTGAACCCATGGCTGTGCTCTATTTTCTATAAAATTGCCGTCCTGGTTCTGAATATAAAGTATGCCGCTCTGTCCCGCAGCGCCACCAATGAATAAGTCTTCTAAACCATCATTATTAACATCAGTAACGGCAGTGAATGGACCATTTTGAGATATATTATGAGGTAATAACACTTCATTTTCATATTCATTAAAGTCATTTTCTTCATGCCTAAATGATAAACCAATACCTGATGGGTCTAACTTTGTAAACAATATCTTATCGGTACTAGGAGTCTTTGTTATCTCATCAGCATTATTATATTTAGCGGTTATAGTAGTGTTTGCTGGAACATTTTTAAATAGATTTTTTTTGCCATCTGGCCATATAACTTCAACCTTGTTAACCTCAATATCTTTTCCTAAACCAAAAAATACTTTTGGTTCAACCGAGGATAAATAACCACGTGTTGGTGTGTTATCTGCTAGTTGCATTTTTCCATTATGATGTATTACAACCTTGGCACCGTATCCAAATTTATTTTTTTGAGGCCCATTAAAATTAATCATTATAAAATTCCCTGTTGCTTTATTTTTATAAACAAAAGCAGCAGCCTCCATATTGTTTATTACCAAATCCAGATCACCATCATTATCTAAATCGCCGTAAGCCATACCGCTTGAAAAGCTAGGGGTTTCTAGGCCCCATTCCTTGGTAGATTTTTCAAATTGTAAACCCCCCTTATTTCTATAAGCATAATTGGAAAGAGGCACTGACGGAGCCAGTTTGCTCATCCCATAAAAATCTTGGGAATCTGTTTCTAATTTTTTATTTAGTCCTGTTAGAAAATCATTATTTCGTACATCTTTTTTAACACCGTTAGATATGATAACGTCTTTCAAACCATCATTATCTAAATCAACTAATAAGCCTGACCAACTCCAATCTGTTTGAGCCATTCCAGTCATACTCGCTATATCTGAAAAACTACCCATTCCAGTATTAATTTGCAAAGTATTTGCCATAAATTGATAGTGCTTCCCATCAGCTACCATTTTATTGAACTTAGCAGTACTCATAGATCCCATATTGGTTTTTGATCTATAATGATCTGAAGATGCCATATCCAAGGTAATCAAATCCATAAAACCATCATTATTAATATCGCCCGTATCTGAGCCCATACTAAAATTTGACATATGTTTTAGCTTCTCATTAACCACGTTCTTAAAAGTACCGTCGCCATTATTGTAATATAGGTAGTCCGGTTGGTCATAATCATTTGATACATAAAGGTCTGTCCAGCCGTCATTGTTAAAGTCGCTTGCACTCACGCTTAAACCGTAGGTATAGTTGTTTATAAGACCAGCCTGCTTAGAGATGTCTCTATAGCGGCCACCGTCATTTATATACAATTTATCCATATAGAGTTTATAGCGTTCTTCGGGGATATTAATGTAGCGGCTAAACAATCTAGAATCTGGAAGTTGATTAACTTGGTACATATCTAGATCACCATCGTTATCCATATCAAAAAACACCGCTTGAGAAGAAAAACCAAGGTCTGCTAACCCATAGGCTATTGCCGATTCTGTGAACGTGAGGTCTTTATTATTAATATAGAGTTGATTTCTTCTATTTACAGGTTGCATAGACTCCCCATTTCTACATACATATATGTCTAAAAAGCCATCCGCATTAACATCTGCCATGGTTACGCCCCAAGACCACCCATCATTAATTGCAATTCCTGACTTTTTTGTAATATTTTCAAACGTAAAATCACCTTTATTTAAATATAGTCTGTCGCTCACCTGATTGCCGCAGAAGAAAATATCTGGCAATCCATCGTTATTAATATCTCCTATAGCAACACCAGCACCACTATATATCTGATTATAGTATAGATGATTTACTTTTTCGGATTCTTTAATACTATTATTAAAATCAATACCTGTTTGTTCTGCTGCTAATAATTCAAAACCTCCTGTTAACGTCCCTTCAGATAATGGGCGCTTAGAATCTTGACAAGAATTCATCAAGAAAAAAACAGAGACTAACAATCCTAAAGAAGAGAAATTTATATTCATAATTGCATAAAGTTATACGTTTTCAATATACTGAAAATATCTAAGCTAGTTTTATTGGTTCTTAAAAAATATTGAAGGCGAAGCGCTATTATTTGTAACCAATATTACGCTCTGGTTTTTCTGTTCAAAATGTTTAATATCTCGACTATCCAAAGGTACATGAAAGCCGCTTTTAGAAGGCGGCATGAAACTAAAATTGTTATTTCCATCACCAATAAGAACTGCGCCAAAACCAGCGTCGTATCTTGTAGTTTCAACCTCTACACCGTAATGATTGCCCACTAAAACTATATCATTATTACCATCTTGATTCACATCCATAACGATTGAGGATTTAATAGGAGCGACCTGTGCCTCTATAGGTAAAGTCTGTTTTATAAGTTTCCCGGATTCATTTATTAAAATTATACTTTCAAAATTACTGATTTCATAAATAACTGCATCTTTCACTTTATCATTTGGCAGAATATCTAATAACTTAGAAGAAGCAAAACTATTAAAATCTTTAAATTTATCGGCAACATAAGGCATTTGTTGGCTTGTGCATTCTCTGCCTCTTACCGGCACGTAATCGTCTTTATAGAATTTTGCTAAAACAATATCGTTAGTTCCATTATTGTCAAAATCATTAGCATAAACTTTAAAAGGGTGCTCCTTAGAAGCTTTAAATTTATTGTTAACACCTAGATTGCCAACTATGTAATCATCGTCACCATCATTATCCAAATCACTAGCTGTTATAGACCACCATAGACCTCTTGTGTTCTGAAGTTCATGTGTGTCTGAAGTATTACTAAAAGCTCCTTTATTGTTTTCCAAAACTAATATCTCCATCCATTCTCCAACCACTAATAAATCTTCATCACCATCCCCATCTATATCGCTAAAAACAGCGTCACTAACCATTCCTATATTTTCGAGATCAGGCGCCATAAGATTCGAGGCCTTTTTAAATTTTCCGTTAGTATTGATTAAGATATAACTACTCGCCGGGAACGGGTATTGTCCTGAAATTAATCGCGTACCTACAAATAAATCTAAATCCCCATCATTATCAACATCTGAGGCTTTAACACATTCTGTACTTTCGCTTATAGAAGGTATGGCATTAAAATCCATATCAAATTTACCTGCACCATTATTTACATACAGCCTGTCTTTAAGCAATGAGTTTCCGCTTTTAAATTCACTTCCTCCACTAGCTATGTATAAATCTAAATCATTATCACCATCAATATCTAAAAATAAAACCCCCAGATCTTCAGAGCTTTTCTCTGCCTCCCATGGCTGGGAACTACTAGGGATAAATTTGCCTTTGGTGTTTTGCAGGTAAAGCATTCCGCTTTGTCCAGCAGCACCTCCAATAAACATGTCTTCGAAACCATCTCCATTAACATCTCCAATAGCCGAAAAAGGTCCGTTTTCCGATAATTTATGAGGTAATAAAACCTCAACCTCAAAATCGTTAAACTCATTTTCTTTATGACTATAGGTAATACCACTATCTGAAGGATTTACTTGAGTGAATAGTGTTTCCTTTTCTTGTTCTTGATTAGGTACCACTCTTGCCTTTGCATATTTTACTGTTACGTTTGAATTAGCCTTTATATTTTCAAAAATATTTACTTTCCCATCTGGCCAAATAACCTCTACCTTATCTACTGCGGTGTCTTTTCCTAATCCAAAAAATAATCCTGATTCAACTGATGACAAATATCCTCTTGTTACAGAATTCTCTAGAACCTGCATTTTTCCGTTATGGTGTATTATCCCTTTAGCGCCATATCCGAAGGTGTTCTTCTCTGAACCTTCCAAATCTATCTTTAAGAAATTTCCTGTTGCGTTATTTTCATAAACAAATGCTAAATCGTCCATGTTATTTATTACTAAATCTAAATCGCCGTCGCCATCTAAATCACCATAAGCCATTCCGCTTGAAAAACTTGGTTTATCAAAACCCCATTGTTCTGTGACTTTTTCAAATTGTAATTTACCTTTGTTTTTATAAACATAATTAGATAGCGGCACTGAAGGTGTGTTTTTACTTATATTGAAAAATTCTTTTACAGAAATGTTCTCATCTAAGTTGTTTACAATTGATAAATAATCATTATTTCTAACATCTTTTTTAACGCCATTAGATATCACTATATCTTTTAACCCGTCATTATCTAGATCTACAAAT
>NZ_CAJQQI010000027.1 GCF_905480415.1 uncultured Algibacter sp.
ATCAACTTTGACGGGCAATCTTTTATTAGAAAAAACTTAGTAAACGCCTTTAAAAATTCAAAGTGTATAGCTAATAAGAATAAGACATGATTATACCTAAACTGCATTATATATCTCAAGGAAATTCTCCAAAAGAGCATCTAGAAAATATCCAAAAAGCATGTACATCTGGTATAGAATTAGTGCAATTACGTTTAAAAAATATTTCAGAAAAAAAATTTTTAAAGTTATCCACATCAGCCAGAGAAATCACATCTCATTTTCAAACCCGGTTAATTATTAACGATCATTATAAAATAGCAAAAGCCATTAAAGCTGATGGTGTGCATTTAGAAAAATCAGACGTCTGCCCTACTATAGCGAGAAAGCATTTATACACTTGGCAAATGATTGGAGGAACAGCAAATACGTTACAAGACTGTGAAATATTACTTGATAAAGAAGTTGATTATATAACTTTAGGGCCATTTAGAGTTGAAATAACCAAAGATAATTTAAATCCACCTTTAGGTCTAAACGGCTATACTGCAATTATAGAAAATTTAAAAACCGAAACGCCAATTATTGGTGCGGGAGGCATGACCATAAAAGATGTTACAAATGTATTAGAGACTGGTGTTTCTGGAATTACTGTATCTGGAGAAATTACCAGAAATTTTGATTCTATAAAAATATTTAACCAATTACTAAAAGCATCCTCAACAGAAGAGCAGCGACATACATTCAAATAAAGTAGGCACTATTTTAGAATTTCACAATAAATTAAAAAATTAAAACCATTTTAATATTCTTAGAAGATATAAGCATATTTAAGAATAAAACGTTAGACGTACTCCTACTCTATTTAACTCAGTATACCTTAAATTTTGCTAATAAATTAGTGTCTCACATAGTTAAATTAACAAGATATTATAAAAAAGATGCCCAAAACTTATAACTTTATACATAGATATGAAGGAAGTATTCCATGAAAAAATGTCTTTTACAGTTATCATTTATTTTTATTGAGATACTTTAGTGGAAACTGTTATATGATATAGAAGAAATTCTCATTAAAAGCTATGAAACAGAAACGGTTGATTTTAAGGATGAATTATAGATTCAATAATTGCAATTGAAGTCTCAAATGAACCAGATAAAATCTGTGAAAACCTATTATGTGCAAACCACAATTATTAATTATCTAACTCAGAAATAATGACACACATCTATTATATACATGGAATGAATTGTAACGGGTGTCGCAGCCATGTGGAAGAAATACTTTCAAAAGTGGAGGGAGTTTCAAAAGCTAAGGTTGATTTAGAAAAGGCAGAAGCCATAATTGAAATGGAATCACATATTCCATTAAAAAGTTTTCAAAAAGCCTTAAAAAGTGAGGGTGATAGATATAGCATTCATAATTCAGTAGAAGATCATCAACATTCTAAAGCAGAAAAAAAAGAACAACCAATAGGGAAAAGTACAGGGGTGTTTTATTGTCCAATGCATTGCGAAGGCGACAAAATCTATGACAAATTAGGCGATTGTCCGGTATGCGGAATGGACTTGGTTGAAGAAATTAGTTTAACCTCGAAAAGCGCGCTGTTCACTTGTCCAATACATCCAGAAATTATGAATGATGAACCAAGTTCGTGTCCCATTTGCGGCATGGATTTAGTTCTATTGGAAACAGATATTTCAGAAGAAGATAAAACTTATAAAAAGCTATTAAAAAAATTTGGGATTGCAGTCGCCTTTACGCTGCCGATATTTCTAATAGCAATGTCCGAAATGTTAGATAAAAATCCGTTGTATGCTATTTTGGATCAAAAGCAATGGAATTGGATTCAATTTGTATTGTCTTTTCCAGTGGTTTTTTATGCCACTTCGATGTTTTTTAAACGTGCCTGGACTTCTATTAAAACAATGAATCTAAATATGTTTACGCTTATTGGAATTGGTTCTGGTATAGCGTGGCTATTTAGTGTTTTCGCCATGTTGTTTCCTGAGGTGTTTCCTCAAGATTTTAAAACATCTGATGGTAACGTATTTGTGTATTTTGAGGCTGCTACTGTCATTCTTACATTAGTGTTATTAGGCCAATTATTAGAAGCCAAGGCGCATAGTCAAACTAGTGGCGCCATAAAGGAATTATTAAAATTAGTGCCTTCAACTGCGACCTTGGTTGCAGATGGTGGCGATAGAATAATAGCTATTGATAAAATTAAACAAGGTAATTTATTACGTGTAAAACCTGGAGAGAAAATACCCGTTGATGGCCATGTTGTAGAGGGGTACAGCAGTATTGATGAGTCCATGATCACTGGTGAGCCTATTCCTGTAGATAAAAATGTTGGTGATAAAATAAGTTCTGGAACAATTAACGGTACAAAATCATTTATAATGAAAGCTGAAAAAGTAGGTTCAGAAACTTTACTTTCTCAAATCATTCAGATGGTAAATACAGCAAGTCGTTCAAAGGCACCAATTCAAAAATTGGCGGATAGAATTTCTAAATACTTCGTTCCTATAGTATTACTAGTCTCGCTAATAACGTTTACTGTTTGGGTAAATTTCGGTCCCGAACCAGCTTATGTTTATGCCTTTATAAATGCAATTGCGGTATTAATTATTGCTTGTCCTTGCGCCTTAGGTTTAGCGACACCAATGTCAGTGATGGTTGGCGTTGGAAGAGGCGCACAATCTGGTGTTTTAATTAAAAATGCAGAAGCATTAGAGAAAATGAATACCGTGGATATACTAATTGTAGATAAAACAGGAACGATTACAGAAGGAAAGCCATCAGTTGAAAAGGTAATAGCAACTAATGCTGAGGAAGAAACTAAGTTAGTACATTACATAACATCCTTGAACCAATATAGTGAGCATCCTTTAGCCGAAGCAATCGTGAACTATGGTAAATCAAAAAAAGTATCAATTAGTAAAGTAAACGATTTTGAAGCCATTACAGGTAAAGGCGTTAGTGGTACAGTCGGTGATAAAAAAGTAGCTTTAGGAAATGCCAAACTATTAGAACAATTCTCTATTGTCATAACTGAAACTTTAGCAAAAGAAGTAAAGGCTGAACAACAACAAGGAAAAACAGTATCATACATAACAGAAGAAAATGAAGCGGTAGGTTATGTTTCTATTTTTGATGCTATTAAAAAAACAAGTGAAAAGGCTATTAAAGAACTACAAAATAATGGTGTTGAGGTCATTATGTTAACTGGAGATAATAAGAATACAGCCAAAGCCGTAGCAGAACAATTAAATCTAAAACACTATAAAGCTGAATGTCTTCCCGAAGATAAACTCAACGAAATAAAAACACTTCAACAACAAGGCAAAATTGTTGCGATGGCAGGCGATGGAATTAATGATGCACCTGCATTAGCACAATCCGACGTTGGTATCGCCATGGGAACTGGCACAGATGTAGCTATTGAGAGTGCAACAATAACTTTAGTAAAAGGAGATTTACGAGGGATTGTAAAAGCTAAAAAATTAAGTCATGGTGTGGTTAAAAATATAAAACAAAATCTATTTTTTGCGTTTGTTTATAATGTGGTGGGTGTTCCAATTGCCGCTGGTGTTTTATATCCGGTTTTTGGATTATTACTCTCGCCAATGATCGCGGCATTAGCCATGAGTTTTAGTTCAGTATCCGTAATAGCCAATGCATTAAGATTGCGAAATATCAAAATATAATAAAAATGAAAAAATATTTAGATTACTAAGAAATATTAGTTGTTGGTCAACTTTTGGGTTGGTTTCTTTTTGGAGGTTCTTCTAACAATGAAACAGAGCGTAGTCATGGCAAATACATTAAAAAGATTAGCTATATTCACTTGTTGTTTCTTGAACATTCATGAAAAAGACAAAACTAATGACCAAAACAAAGAAATTTAGAACATTCGAAGGCGTTTTTACACCATCAATATTAACCATCTTAGGTGTAATAATGTATATGCGCTTAGGTTGGGTTGTTGGTAACGCTGGCTTATTTGGTACTATCATAATTATCATTATTGCACACGTTATTGCTGTTACTACAGGTTTAAGCATATCATCCGTGGCATCTGATAAAAAAATTGGAGCTGGTGGTATTTATTATGTATTATCACGAAGTATGGGCATCCCTTTTGGAGGTTCTATTGGCATTGCTTTATATGTTGGAACCGCTTTTTCTATTGCCTTATATTTGGTTGGGTTTGCTGAAAGTCTTAATGGTTATTTGGGTTTTGGCATGTCAATTAATGATATTAGATTAACAGGAACCCTTGCATTAGTAGCTCTTACGGTTTTAGCATTGATAAGTACCTCGGCGGCACTTAAAGCACAATTTTTCATTCTTGCCGCAATTGTTATTTCATTGATTTCTATTTTTTTGGGAACCTCTGAATATACACCCGAAACGGTACATTTATTTTCTGATGAAGGCTCTGTCCCTTTAGAAGTTGTATTTGCCGTATTTTTCCCAGCTGTTACCGGTTTTACTGCGGGTATTGCTATGAGTGGAGATTTAAAAAATTCAAAAAAATCTATTCCTTTAGGAACTTTATCGGCTATTGGTGTTGGTTTAGTCATTTATCTTGGACTTGCAATTTTTATTGCATTTAATGTTAACTCCGAAGTATTAAAAACAGATTATAACTTTTTAATGAAAATGGCGCTCTTTACGCCGGCCGTTGTAGCGGGTATTTGGGGAGCTACTTTATCTTCGGCTTTAGGAGGTCTTTTAGGAGGCCCCAGAATTTTACAAGCCATGTCTATTGATAAGGTAACACCGAAAATATTTAGTAAAGGAAAAGGAGTCAATAACGAACCTGTAAATGCCTTGTTTATGGTTTTTATTATTGCAGAAGCTGGTATTTTAATTGGGGAATTAGATGTTATTGCCCGTGTAGTTTCCATGTTTTACCTAACAGCTTATGGCTTTATCAACATTTCTTATTTTCTAGAAAGTTGGGCAAATCCAGATTTTCAACCCACATTCAAAATTAAACGGTGGATAGGTCTACTTGGTTTTATAGCCTGTTTTGCAGTCATGTTTAAGTTGGATATGATGGCCATGATTGGTGCTTTTTCTATTGTAGCCTTGTTATATTTCGGATTGCAGCGCAAAGAAGTGAAGTTACAATCCAATGATGTATGGCGAAGTGTTTGGGAGAATGTGGTGAACAAAGGATTAAAAAAAATTGATGCCCAAATTGATAAAAACACCAATTGGAATCCAAATATTATTCTGTTCAGCGGACAAAGTGAACATCAATATTATTTGTTAGAACTATGTAAAACCGTTTCTGGGCGGACGGGGATTGTTACTAATTTTAAACTTATTGTGGGAAAGGATAATTATAAGCCCTTTAAAAAAACCGAACAAATAGTGAGGGATAACACCTTTAACCATCTTGGTATTTTTGCACGACAAATAAAAGTTGATAATATCTATAATGGCATAACAAATATAGCCACCACTTTTGGGTTTTCGGGCGTAGAACCCAATACCATAATGATGGGTTGGCCTAAAGGATTAGAGAATTCTGTGGAATATTCCCAAATGACTCAAACTCTATTGCATTTGGATTATAATTTATTGTATCTCGATTTTGATAAAAAAACAAAATTTGGTAATTATCACACAGTAGATTTTTGGTGGCGTGAAACAGACAGTAAGAATGCTGAAATGATGCTTAATATTGCACGATTTATAATTGCTTCTCCAAGATGGAACGACACCAAAATCAGAGTTTTATTTATAAATAATAACAATGTGGATATTGATGTTGTACATTCTAAAATTTCAGAACTTGTTGAAGACTTAAGGGTAAATGTTGAAATAAAAATTATCAATAATGCAGTGGAACAGCAACCTTTTTATAGCTTAATAAAGCAACATTCTGAATTTACAGATTTAACCATAATTGGTATTCCTAATTATAAGATTGAAAAACAAGCAGAATTTGTACTTAAAACCAATGATTTATTTGAAACGATAGGCTCAACCTTATTAGTTAAGGCTGCAAATAATTTTAACATTCTTGATTTAGATTTTATTAAAGACGCATAGTATTATTTCTTACTTATAAATTATATGTTATTACGCTTCTCTGCTCCTATTATTTTTTAAACCAATAATTTAGTGATTTATCAATAGCAATATATGGGGTTATTAGAAGATTATAAGGAGAATTATACAACAGGATCACCTATTAGTAATGCGATAAATTTAAAAAGTATTCTAATGATTATACATGGAACGGCAGATGATAATGCACACTATCAGAGTTTTGAACGATTGGCGAATAAACTCATAAAGCATAACAAAATGTTCGATATGATGTCATTTCCAATGCAATTATATGGTGTAAATGGACGTGGAGGCAAATCGTTAAACGTTAGAGTGATTATGGGTGTGTTTTGGAAACGCGTTCTTGATTAAAACTTCAAATGACAATTGTCATAAAAAAATTATATAAAGCTCGCTACATTTACTTTAAACTTAAATTATAAAAATGAAAAATCAAATTAAATTATTAACCCTACTTTTTAGCGCATCAATATTGTTTTGTTGTAAGGATAACAAAAGATATATATCCACAGAAAATGAGCAAACAAAAACAACACCAGCTACTAACCAATTGAATCCAAATTTACAATCTGATACTACAGTCGTTGAAACCTTTACCATTATAAAACCAGAAAATGGAATATCTTTAGAAGAACTATTTTCGAAGAAAGAATTATTTTCAAAAAATAGCATTATCGTTAAGGGGAAAGTAACGAAAATAAATTATGGTATTATGGACAGAAATTGGATTCATATTAGTGATGGAACTGAGTTTGAAGGTAAAAAAAGTTTAACGGTAACCACTCAAGATTCTGTAAATATTGGAGATATAGTGACTTTTGAAGGCAATATAATTTTAAATAAAGATTTTGGCCATGGTTATATTTATGACATCATACTAGAAGAAGGTAACATCATAGAACATATAATCTCAGAGTAAGCTTCAGGACTCTAAACAACGTTGTCTGCAATGTAATTAGCAATGGTGAATAATTATAGGATAAACGCAGCAAACTCTTGTAAAAAGGCGTTTTTTTTATGGAAGAATTATTAAATATATACTTATCAGATTTTGATAATTAACGCCTTAAATATATAAATCCGAAGATCTAGAGTGTGCTTCACTTTTTGCAGATGATTATTGTAAGGTGCTCATAATAAGCAATATTTGGCATTCAAAACATAGTTTTTACCCAAAAATATCGTAACTTTAGGATGAGCCATAGTCATCGTTTAATTGAACTCAATAAGCGCAATTTGCGATTTAGTTTTAATAAGGCAAAGACCAAATAAATAATAGTATTTATTAAGTTCATTGTCTTTCCATATACGTACAGATAGATAACCTTTAATACATTTTATCATGACCCAGTTTGGCATTTTCGCTATTATTATCGCGGTATTCTTAGTTCTTGGTATTCGAATCGTTTTTGAATACAAAAGAGCCATTAAATTTAGATTTGGAAAATATATAAAAACCTTGCAACCAGGGTTTCGATGGATTATTCCTTTTATTGAAACCATCCAAATTGTAGACATTAGAGTTATAACATTCAACATTGATTCACAGGAAGTGATGACAGAAGACAACGTGCCCTGTAGTATAGATGGCGTTGTGTTTTTTAAGATTGTTAATCCTGAAAAAGCAGTTTTAGAAGTTGAAGAATATAAATTTGCAATTACCCAATTGGCACAGGCAGCACTTAGAGATGTTTGTGGTAAAGTGGAATTGGACACCATCCTATCCAAACGTGAAGAAATGGGTAAGAACATTAAAGATATTGTTGAAAAAGAAACCCAAGATTGGGGTATTGAAATTAGCGATGTAAAGATAAAAGATATTCAGCTACCCGAAAACATGCGCCGTATGATGGCAAACCAAGCAGAAGCTGAACGCTCTCGTAGAGCTCAAATTATTTTGGCATTGGCAGAAGAGCAAGCTGCTGGTAAGTTACTTGAGGCGGGGAAACTGATAGATCAGTCTCCATCGGCCATAAAATTGCGTCTGTATCAAACGTTGTCGAATATTGCAGCAGAAAAAAATTCAACGATACTCTTCCCTTTCCCAGAAGAAGTGTTGTCCGTTAAAAGAAAGAAATCTAAAAAGGGTAAATAACGTTTGAATAATTAATTTATAAAGTTATGTGAATCCTTATCTTTGTGAACTTAATAACAAGGGTTAACAGATTTGCAACAGATAAAAGCTTACTTAGATCAAATAGCAACCATATCGAACTCAGATTGGGAATTTTTTACGTCGAAATTACAGCCTCGTATCATCCCTAAGAAAACGATATTTTTAAAAATCAATGACATAGAAGACCATATCTCTTTTATTGAATCTGGTGTTGTACGTTTATTTATTCCTAAAGAAAATCCGGAAAAAGAAATCACTTTTGGTTTTAGTTTTAAAGACCAATTTATTAGTGCTTATGACTCCTTTTTAACACAGAAACCGTCAGCATATCAATTACAGGCGCTAACAGAAACCACCCTATTAAGTATTACTTATGATGATTTGCAAGATGTTTATAACAATACCCAAATTGGAAATCTTATTGGCAGATTAACGGCAGAACGTCTCTTTTTGTTAAAATCTAAGCGCGAACAAAACTTATTGAATCTTACAGCAGAGAAACGCTACATGAAATTGTTTAAAGAGCGTCCAGAGCTCTTAAAGGTAATTCCTTTGAAATACATCAGCTCTTATATTGGTATCACTGCACAAGCCTTAAGCAGGATTAGAAAGCGTTTGTAACATGTAATTTATTGATTTGGGTTCATTGTTTGTTACATATCCTGCACCTACCTTTGCGAAAAAATATTTATGACTATTATAATTTTCGTTTTAGTGCTGTGGTATGGTGGCTTATTTTTTCAGTCTTTCTTTCTGCATCGCTATGCAGCGCATCAGGTTTTTACCATGTCGAAAACCATGGAGCGTATTACTTTTATTTTGACTTGGATTTTTCAAGGCTCAAGTTATTTAAGCGCTTATGGTTATGGGATTATGCACCGAATGCACCATGCCTATACAGATACTGAAAAGGATCCACATTCGCCATCTCATGATGCTAATATGTTTGCCATGATGTGGAAAACAAAAACAACTTATCAAGATATTAATAAACAACGTATTGAAATTGATTCGCGTTTTACCAAAAACGTGCCGCAATGGAAAGGTTTTGATAAATTTGCAGGTTCTCGCTTTTCGAGATTGCTTTGGATTTCGCTTTACATTCTATTCTTTGCAATCTTTGCGACGACTTGGTGGCAATGGTTATTATTGCCAATAACTTTTTTAATGGCGCCTATTCATGGTGTGATTATTAACTGGTTTGGCCATATTTATGGTTATGTGAATTTTAAGATGAAAAATACAAGTAAAAACCTGTTCCGTTTTGATTTCTTAATGATGGGTGAAGGGTATCATAATAATCATCATAAGCATGCTAGTAGCCCTAATTTTGGTGTGAAATGGTATGAGATTGATATGACCTATATGATTATAAAACTATTGAATGCTTTTGGTGTTATTAAGTTGAAACCCATTAAAATCAAGGATTAATATCTATTAGATACATACTTGCGAAAGAGTTACTGCTTGGGCAATGGATACGTTGGTTATCAGAATTTCATTTTTTTTAAAAGGAAAATTCCTAATAATGTTATTTTTAAACTTCTGAATATTAACAGTGTTCACTAATACGAATAGATTTTAATAAAAGCACAATTTATAAAACTTTTAGCACACATTATTAGTTTTATTATCCATTAAAAAATCAAGTATCTTCGCGCGCATTATGTGGATGTATCTCGGACTTTTATCAGCCTTATTTTTAGGCTTACACAGCTTATGTAAAAAACACGCTGTACAAGGAAATGAAGTTTTTCCTGTGCTTTTAGGTACCATTTCATCAGGCTTTTTATTAATTCTCCCTCTTTATATTGGATCCTTATTGTATCCAGAATATATGTCTGAAATACAACTTTATATTACTGATATACCATGCGGCATTCATGGTTTTATTTTAATAAAATCTGCTATGATGGCTGGCTCTTGGTTATTGGCATATCAAGCTTTAAAACATTTACCTATTACTATTGTTACGCCTATACGCTCTGCAGGTCCTTTTTTTACGTTTATTGGCGCTATTACTATTTATCAAGAAAAGCCTAACTTTTGGCAATGGATTGGTTTTTTTTTAATTATTTTTTCGGTGTTATTATATTCCAGAATTGGAAAAAAAGAAGGTATTCATTTTAAAAGAAATAAATGGGTATATGCTATTATTGGTGCTACTTTTTTAGGTGCATCTAGTGGTTTGTACGATAAGTTTTTAATTCAAAATTTAACCTTAAACCCACAAACACTGCAATTTTGGTTTTGCTTTTATACAATACTTATTCTATTGGTTATTTTAACAATAACTTGGTTTCCTTATGCTAAAAAGAGAGAAGCGTTTAAATGGCGTTGGTCAATACCATTGGTCGGTATATTATTAATATTAGCTGATTATTTTTATTTTAGAGCATTACAAGACCCAGAAGCTTTAATTATGTTACTTTCTGCTATAAAACGTAGCCAGATTATTATAGCGGTTGTTATTGGTGGATTGATTTTTAAAGAACAAAACAAACGCAAAAAATTAGTACCGTTAATAGGTATTATGTGCGGTGTCTTTTTGATTTTGTATTCTTAAATTATTTAGAAACAAAAAGCGAAACTAATTCTTCACTTACATCACAATTGTGTCTAGAAAATGGTCCGCCGCAAAAAAGCATTACCCCCATGTGCTTCTTGTAATTTAAAAATCTAATTCATATCAGCTAATAATTTTTTGATTATGACGCTGCAAGATTATATATCTTGGTTAAGATTATTTTGGGTTATAAATTATAAAATCGTAACCCTTACTTTTTTCTTTTTCAATCTGGTATTGTTTAATTTTTCAACCAATTCATCAGCCATGGTAAGCGGAATGGCAACAAATGCACAATCAGGCTTTAGTTCAATAGTTCCTAATTGATCTTTATTAATACCGCCTTGTTTAAAAAATAATCCAGCGATATCGCCTTTAGAAATCTTATCTTTTCGTCCGCCAGAAATAAATATGGTTTCCCAAAATTGTGGTTTATGTGGTGCTTTCTTAGAAATATTTATCCCTTTAACATTTTGAATAAATTCCGGCAATAATTGGCTTTCCCATTTCAATACATAAGCGGTTCCTTTTGCATTGACTCTAGCTGTTCTGCCGTTTCTATGAATAAATTCTTCTTCATGTCGAGGTAATTCATAATGAATAATATAGTTCATTTCTGGAATATCAATACCTCTAGCTGCCAAATCGGTTGCAATTAAGATTTGACTCGTGCCGTTTCTAAATTTAATTAAAGCCCGTTCTCTGTCCTTTTGTTCCATGCCCCCAGAAAAACAAGCATGACTAATTTTATTTCGCTTTAAAAAACGACTGACTTCATTAATACTATCTCTTAAATTACAGAAAATAATTCCAGGTTCATTACCAATATGCTGTACCAATTGCAACAACGTTTTTAATTTGTTTTTGTCTGGAGAAACCACTGTTTTAATAGCTAATTTTGATCCCTTTTTTTCTTTTAAATAGTTAACAATAGTTGGTTTATCTAACCTTACAAAACCCGGAACCTTAACTGCTTGAGTGGCAGACGTTAGTATACGCTTATTTACACTAGGTAATTGAGTGATAATCCCTTTCATTTCTTCCTCAAAACCATCTTCTAAAGACTTATCAAACTCATCTAATATGAGCGTCTTTATACTTGTTTTAGAAAACCTGTCACTATCAAAATGGTCTAATATTCTACCTGGAGTTCCTATTAAAATAGCTGGATTATGTTTAATTTCAATTTTGTCTTTAGACATAGGTCTACCGCCATAGACCGCATTTACTTTATATCCAGAACCCATAGACCGAATGACTTGTTCTATTTGAATAGCTAACTCTCTTGATGGCACTAGTATTAATGCTTGAACCTCTTTAGAATCAGGGTTTAAGACTTTTAATAATGGCAACGAAAAAGCCAATGTTTTTCCTGTTCCCGTTGGAGATAATATAACTGTATTTGTTGTTGTTTCAATTACAGAAACAGCTTCCTCTTGCATGGGATTCAAGGTATGAATATTTAATTTTGTTAAAATATCCTGTTGATTTTTAATACTATTTGCCATAATGACTATTTCTTTTTATGCTTTTTAGAATCCTCTCGTTTTGGATTCGTCATACCAGATTGCGCTAAGTAATTTGCTAATATTTTATCTACTAACTCCTCTTTTGTTAAATGATGAAATATCGTTTTTACTTTAGCTTTAAAATCTTCTGATACCTCTCGATTAGGCTTGGTTTTAAATATTTTTTTAGCCCATATTAAGCCATTGTTTTCATCAATGCTCTGTGCATCTGCTTTTTTCAATTCATTAAAAGTAATGCCTAATTCATTTTCAAATTCAGGAATATCTTCAATCTCTTCCTTTTGTATAATACTTAACGAAAACCCATTTGCTCCTGCTCTTGCGGTACGTCCACTTCTATGTACATAGGCATCGTAAGTATCTGGTAAATGATAATTAACCACATACGATATTTCTTTAACATCAATACCACGTGCAGCTAAATCGGTAGCCACCAAAATATCGATGTAGCCTTCTCTAAATTGTCCCATAATACGGTCACGAATACCTTGAGATAAGCTCCCATGAATAGCTCCAGATGAAAATTTATTAATGGCCAATTTTTTTGCTAATTTATTAACCGCCGCTTTGGTTTTACAAAAGATAATACCTCTTTCTCCTTCTTTAGTATTTAAGAAATGAAGCAAAACTTCTAGTTTTTCAATAGGTTCTACAACCACATATTGATGATCGATTCCCTGATGCCCAACGGTAGACATATCTGCCTCTATCTGAATAACATGTTTTGACATGTAATTTTGAACCAATTGCTTTATGGCACCAGGCATGGTAGCCGTAAACAATAACGTTCTTCTCGATTTCGGAATGTCTTTGATAATAAGATCTAAGTCGATTTTTAAAGCACTCACCATTTCATCGGCTTCATCCAACACTAAATACTTTATGTTTCTAATGTTTATAGCGCCTCGTTTTATTAAATCGACTAAACGTCCTGGAGTTGCCACTACAATTTGAGTAGCAGTTTTTAGACGTTCCATTTGAGGTTTTATAGGAATCCCTCCGCATACGGCAGCAATTGAAATTGCAGGGCTTTGAGAAGCAAAAGATATTAAGTTGGCATGAATTTGATGCCCTAATTCTCTTGTAGGCGCCAATATTACAACTTGTACGTTAGTGTCTTCAGTATTGATTAACTGTAACAAAGGCAATCCAAAGGCGGCTGTTTTACCTGTTCCGGTTTTTGCTAAAGCAACAAGATCTTCTTTTTGATTAAGTACAACGGGAATTGTTTTTTTTTGAATATCTGTTGGAACAGAAATTTGTAAATCGGCTAAGCCTTGGTTTAGCTGTTCATTAATTCCTAAATCAGAAAATGATTTTGTCATACCATAAATTTTTAAGCAAAGATAACTATACGACATCCTAGAACCTTCTAAATTAGTGCGCTAATTCACTTTAAAAATATGATGATGATAAAGAGCAATAAGATAATACCAGTTTCTTAAGCCTCTTGCAGCGTGCGCTTTGATTTCCTATAAATGAAGTTAGGATAAATGGCGCGTTTAGCGTAGCGATTCAATTTATTAGAATTAATCATCTTTATATATATGGTCTTCGTAACTCCAAAATACTCGTAAGTGGTGCCATCTAAAAAAGTAATTTCTAATAATAAACCCTTGTGAACGTAATCTGCTATTCCAGAATTTGTTATTGTTTCAGTATAGACATCTAAGTTTGCTGCTATAGTTTCAGGAGCAATACTCACCAAAAAGTGATACCCATCAATGATTTTACGGCTATTTACTTCAGCTTCTTCTAGCTTAGCATCGTCTTCTTGAAACTTATCTGGATGCCATTCTTTTGCTAAATTACGGTAACGTTTTTTAAGTATCTTAAGATCAATCTCTTTTTCTATACCAAATAGCTTCTTATATTGACTTATACGTTTCATAGACTCCTTTTTTTACAAGCCGCGAAACTACATCTTTATTCTGAACTACTTAGCGTAAATACAGTGTTTTTTATTGTCGTGGAAATTGACCTAATTATTAAGTATGTTGGATGTCTTAATATACTGCTACTACTTCGGTAAACAACGCTAACTAAACATGATCCATTAGAAATTAGTACAGGTCACAAAAAAAGCCCATCTAAGTAGATGGGCTTCTGTAAAACTTTAAAGTATATGTATTAGATAACTTTTACGTTCACTGCATTTAATCCTTTGTTACCTTCTTGAAGATCAAATTCAACTTGGTCGCCTTCGCGAATTTCGTCTACTAATCCTGAAATGTGTACAAAGTGATCTTTTTCTACGCCTTCTTCTGTGATAAATCCAAATCCTTTAGCGTCATTGAAAAATTTTACTGTTCCTTTACTCATTGTAATGTAATTTAATTTATAATACTTATTGAATTACAAAGATGGTGCCATTTTTTGAAATACCACACATTAATTAACATATTTTTAATTTATTATAAACCTAGTTGTTGTGGTTAACTACTATTAAACATATCTTTTCTGTAAAATTTCCAATTGGTAGATTGTTTGCAATTAAAACAATAGCAATACATTATATTAAAAAACTAATATGTAGAAGTTTCCTCCTTACCCAGTACAATATCTCTTTTAGCTTCGAATAAGCCTTCTTTTTTATTAAGCTTAAGAATTCGATTAGGGTTAGTTTGTTCAACTTTGGTACGACATTTCCCTGTTAAAAGAGGATCATCGTCAAAAAGAAAAGTTTCAATTTTATACTCTGGCTTATTCGGCTCTTTGATAATTGGTAAAATTTGAGTTAACTCGTTACCTAATATATATTTACCTGGAACAAATGTGTAAAAGGTGTATTTACCATCATCATCAGTCTTTATCCAGCCTCTATGGTGAACATAGCGCTTTTTGTTTTGTCTTTTTAATTCGAAATTTCCGCTTTCATCTGTATGATGAATAAATAACATAACATTTTTAGCTGGGGTTTTTCCATCACTTTCATAGATGGTGCCTGTTATTTTTAACTTTTGCGACTTAGATTTAAAATCTGGAATAGTATCTATATTGTTCAATTGACTTTCAGAGTAATCATAAATAGGACTCCGTTTTTTGAAATTTTCAGGAATGTCATTAGCTTCTTGTGCTTGAAGTAAATTAAAACTAATGAATAAACAAACAAAACTTAGTAGGGTAATTAGATTTTTCATTTGGGGATGTTTTATTAATCTTCTCAAAATTAATTCAATACACACCCGTTTAAACAAAAAAATCGATTGAACTATAAAATTTCACGATGAATAGATGAAACGCAAATCATTTAAAAGAAAAATATACAAAATGATTGTAAACTCTTAATCTTTGTTTTAGAAATAATTAAAAGTAAAAGAAACGCAAAATTGATATAACTTATATCAACTATCAATAGAATTAACTTAATACTTTTTAAAAGCTTATTTTAAAATTCTATTAATTTCAGTAAACCAATCTTCAATATTAGTTTCATTAGTATCAAGTGCTACACTACCATTTCCATAAGGCCCATAAGTGTTTTTTTTAGTTCTAGAGAAAAATCCAACAATAGGTATTAGAGAGGCACTGGCTAAATGCATAACACCATTATCCGCAGAAATAAAAATGTTAGTGTTGTTAATAATTGCACCCATTTCTCGGATATCTTGACTATAGAAATTTGGAGCCTTGAAATTGATTTTAGAAATATTCTCTATAGGGAGCATTTCAATGATGTTATAATCCGGGTATTCCTTTAGCAACCTTGAATAAACCATTTCCCACCATGTTTCAGAATAGCATTTATTACCAGTAGCATTGGTGTATATGCAAATGGTATTCTTGTTATTTTTAACAATGTCTTTTAATATGTCTTTTCCTTTAGAAATTTCTTCTTCACTTAATTTAATATCTAAAAGAGGCATTTCACTAGTATCATTCTCAAAGCCTAGTTTCGAGAAATAGTGTCTTAAATTATAAATTGGATATTTGGAAATATGCTCATGATCTTCGTATTGATCTTTAATGGTTTCATCAACCTCTCCAAAAACTTTAATTTTTGCCTTGGCTAATTGCGTTAGCAACTTCCCCGAAGAAGAGTTTCTATCAGCATTTATAACTAAGTCATATGTTTTGCTTTTTACAGAAATCCAACTTTTAGAATACTTATATACATTATCAAAAGGCTTTCTAGGTAATTTTATAATGGTATTGATTTCTTTATAGTTTTCAAAAACGGGATGCGCTACACCTCCTTTTACAAATAAATCAATTTCACAATCAGGAAACATATGTATAACCTCTTGTACTAGAGGTGTTAATAGCAGTTGATTTCCTAATCGGTGATTTGGTCTTATAATTAATACTTTTTTTATATCTGAAATTTTAATTTCACCCTTTTTAGGTTCAGAGTAGGAACTACCAATATTTTTGGTAATGCTACGCATGATATTCCTTCTTATTATATTAATACGGCTTTTAAATTTCATTAAATTTTATATTCTATTAAATCGGCGCAAAATTACAAATTATAAAAATAATCTTGATTAAAGTAAATTGAAAATTAGAGTTTCGGTTTTACCTTTATACAAGGTGTTAAAATTAATCCGCATATAATCAAAGCAATACCTAATCAACTGAATACAGTATATATTTTACTAAAAGTAAAACGCCTAACAATGATGTAAATATAACTTCTAAGCACTTTAGATGAGCTATATAACGCAATGAAAATAAAGTACCTATGGGCCAATATCCGGTAGACATAAAAAATAATATTATAGAAGTAACACCAGCCAATCTCTCTTAAGACTAATAACTTTTTGGTGTTTAAAAATGTGTAAAATAAGGAGCTTATAGATTTAAAAAATACAGTTTGAAACGCACTTAAATATCTTAATAGTTAAACTATAGCGTTCATAAAAGCAAATGAATAGTACTAATAAGCATAAATTTTATTGTCCGCTTAACGTCCAATAGCTCTTGGTTTTAATACACGTTTTGTATTTATAAAATAAACACCCGTAAGTAAAACAACTGCCGCAATTATAGATTGAAGCGAGATATGCTCATTTAAAACCCACCAACCTAAAATTAATGCAATGATTGGATTAACATAAGTTGAAGTCGCTACTTTTTCTGGAGACACCTCTTTTAAAAGATAGTTAAACGATGTAAAGGCAATAATACTTCCAAAAACAATTAGTCCTATCATAGCCCATTGAACTTCTGGATGCCATGTAGTTGGTAACGACCAAGATTCATTTAATACCAAACTAATAATACCAAGCATAATGCCTCCCGTAAGCATTTGGTAACCTGTATTCACAAAAGAGTTTTTAGGTAAATCTGCTTTTCCTACAAAAATACTAGCATAAGCCCAACTTAACATACAAACAAAAATTAAAATCATTCCTAATATTTGGCCTTCTTTGTTGATGATTTCTTTCTGACTCACCAAAAGAAAGATGCCTATAAAACCCAAAACTACACCAATATAAGACATGAGTTTAATAGGTTTACCTTGAAATACACGCATCATTATGAGAATTACTAAAGGTTGTGCAGAAATTTCTAAAGCAGCAAAACCACTATCTAAATATTTTAAGGCCAAAACAGCAAGTCCGTTACCCATGGTTAAAAACAGGAATCCCGCAATTGTGGTATTTAATAATTGTTTTTTAGAAATGGAAAGACTAATACCTAATGATTTTGCTATAATAAAAATGATCATACTAGCAATAAGGAATCTAACAGAAGCCAGGAAAAATGGGGGTAATTGTGAAACAGATATTTTATTCAATAAATAGGTAGATCCCCAAATAATATAAATAGCAAAAAAGGCTAATATGATTAGAACCGTTTTACGCGATACGCTCATAATTAGCCTTTTGAATTATAAATTACTGGATTAAAATACCAGTATAAATATTATATTTTCTTTACTCTAACAGCGTTCATGCCTTTTTGCCCACGCTCTAATTCGTAAGTTACTTTATCGTTTTCCTCAATATCTTCAAGGGTTCCGCTAACATGTACAAAATATTTTTCTTGATTTATACTATCTATAATAAAGCCAAAACCTTTAGAATGGTCAAAGAACGATACTTTTCCTTCTTTGTTTACTGGCTCCTCCTCTTCTCTATCTTCTTTCTTCGGAATTCCAAGTTCAATGCTTTCAGCCTCAACTTTTTCGCGCATTGCTGGATCAGGTGGTGTATCGGTTAGATTACCGTTAAAATCTACATAAGCAAACTGAATTCCCTGTGGGTTTTCTTTAGCTTCAGCTCTACGAGCATCTTTCTTTTTTTGCTTTTCCTCTCTCTTTTTTAAGCGTTTTTTCTCTTTTTCAATTTTGTTAAATGTGACTTGCGATTTTGCCATAGTTTAAATACTCCTACTGGGTTTTTTTGAATTAATACGATGTAAAGATACATCTAATATTTATGATGCTATAATATTCACAGTATTAATAGTATCTGTGTTCCAAAAACGCCTTAAAAAAAGATAGGCTGTTATTTGGAAGTCTCCATAAAAAAGGGTCAGGTGATATTCGTTGGTTTGTATGTTAAATTATCGGACTCAGGAATATAAATATTTTACTATTCGCTTCTTCCTATCTTAGGCGTTCTCAAATGTGCCATCCATTCCCTTAAGCAAATCTAGAATTCTGTGTTTATGATCAAAAGTGAAGGTTCGTTTGGTGGTTTGTTAATGAAATTTAAAAAAAATCAAATAATTATAGTTATGTCATAATGAGTTACAACTTAGATTTTTTTTCTTACTAATGAAGTTGTTAAAGTTTTTAGTAAGTACGATTTTGAGATAATAGAAAAAAACCTGGATACTAAGCTGGTTCATTCTACAATTTCGTAATCAATATTTAATTTTCGCAAAGCTCTTAAAGCAGAACCAGAGTTTTTATCTTCAATTTCTATATCTACAGCATCTCCTTCTAACAGTATGTCTGTAAGTTCATTCGACAAAGATTCATTAATGTTAGATGAAACCTCTACAATACATTTGGCTATTGCTCTTCTATCTGGTTTAAGAGCATCACAAGACAATAAGTTTAATTTCATAATAGTTATATATTCGAGCTGAAACCAGATAAGTCTGGATTACATCCAAATCAGGATTCATTTTAATAATACAGAGATTAATTAGATTTGAAACGGTTAAGTGTTTTTATAATGAGCGTAGAACGAAGTTAGCTGATTTTTTTACAATGTCAACCAAAATAACCATTTAAACTTGGCTCACTAGCGCTTGTAAGCACAACAGTTAATTCGAAAGTCGCTAATCTTCAGGTGGATAACCATGAATACTTTCAAAAACGACATCAAAGTTTGAGCGCAAATAAGAATTAAGTTTCTTTTTGTAATCGCCCTTAAGCCACTCTACAAAATTGTAGGTACTTTTACTTATACATTTACTGTAACGTTGTATTCTAAAATCCACATCGTCACCAAGTTGTTTTGCCAATCCTAATGCATCATAAACATCTTCACTGTTTTCTATACAAATTTTAGCATGTTGCTCTATAGAACGCTCTAAAACTACTTTTGAAGATTCTCCTGCTCTTATAGAATCAACATAAGTTTTTTGAATATCAAAATGTACATCTTCAGATTTTGAAAACTCTGCACGTAAAGCATCTGGCATTTCATATCTAAAATTGCTTTCTAAATCTTCATCACTTAAAATGGCATCTAGATAGTATGTTGGAGATTTAAAAATACGCTGCCAATCTAAACCATCGCCCCAAGGTCCAAATCTGTGGAAATTATTACCTAAATCAATAACCGAAAATGTTCTCTTATCTTTTAAGATACGAGACCCACGACCAATCATTTGGTAATAAAGTGTTAAAGACTTCGTTGCCCTATTAAGAATAATACTATCAACAGTAGGTTCATCAAAACCAGTTGTTAAAATACTCACCGAACTTAAAATGGCATCTGGTGTTTTCTTGAACCATTTTAGGATCATGGCACGTTCCTTTTTTGAATTGGTATTATCCAAATGTGCTACAGGATAACCAGCTCTTCTAAACGTATCATAAACATGTAAAGAGGTATTAATACCATTATTAAAAATTAAAGTCTTCTTTCCTTTTGCACGTTCTTCGTATGCTTGTAACAACTTGGATAGCATATCATTATCCGTATACAAGTCTTCAGATGATTTAACAGTATAATCGCCGTTAGCACCAACTACTAATGAGGTTAATCCAACATTATACGTAAACATTTCTGCTCGGGCTAAGAAGCCATTATCTATAAGGGACTCTATACTCTCACCAACAATTAATTCATCATAATTGTCAGTCATTGGCAATTCAATACTCGAACTTAATGGCGTTGCGGTAACACCTAAAATGAATGATTTACTAAAAAACTTGAATAATTTTGTAAATGAGTTGTAGTGTGCTTCATCAATAATTACTAATCCAATATCCGAAATATCAAGCTTATCATCATTCAATCTGTTATTTAACGTCTCAACCATCGCTACGAAACAGCTGTATTCTGATTGATCACTTAAATCTGCTTTACTATCTACAACTTTATTGTTAACACCAAATTCTGTAAGCATATTAGAGGTTTGCTTACATAATTCTATACGGTGCGTCATCACTAACACTTTCTTTTTATGGTGCTTTAAATACTGCCTTACTATTTCAGAAAAAATCACTGTTTTACCACCACCTGTTGGTAACTGATACAGCAAGTGATAATCCTCAGGAGATTCTTCGAAAGCTGTAAAAATTTTATCAATAGCACCTTTTTGATAACTATATAAATCTTTACCTTCTTTTCTTTCCTCTAATTCTAATTGAGCTTTTGTAATCTCCATACTTTAAATTTTGCAACGCGCAAAAATAACATCTTTAAAGGGTATTTCAAGCATTATTAGTGTGAAATTATCCAAGTAATATTAACAGTACAAAAATTTATTATAATGTTCAACACAAGTTAATTTTAAAATAGGCATCTAAACTATTGAAGCACAAATCCTTTGAATTCATTAAAACCTCGGATTCCGTAACTATACTTATCTCTGTATTATTTGTATCCATTGATAATTCTGAAGATGTTAATTAACAATTAACCTAGAAAATAATTGAGAAAAGGAATAAGCTGGATGTCTATAAAAACACAAAATGTTTATGTCTACAAAAAGGGCTTTTTTAAAAAGGATTTATACATTTTTTGTCTTAATTTTATAATATGGAAATCAACGATAAATCAGGAGTAAAAAGCTATTTAGCAGAAGAAGGTAGATATGATTCAATGACATACAATCGAGCAGGAAAAAGTGGCGTGCTTTTACCTGCTATCTCCCTTGGATTATGGCATAATTTTGGCTTTGTTGATGATTTAAAAAATGGAAGAGACATTTTAAGAACAGCTTTTGATTTAGGAATCACGCATTTGGATTTCGCTAATAATTACGGACCTCCTCCCGGTTCTGCTGAAGAAAACTTTGGAACTATATTTAAACAAGACTTCAAGGCCTATAGAGATGAATTGTTTATAGCCACGAAAGCAGGATATGGCATGTGGCCCGGACCTTATGGAGATTTTGGTTCTAGAAAATATTTAATATCTAGCTTAGATCAGAGTTTAAAACGCATGGGATTAGATTATGTTGACATTTTTTATCATCATAGACCAGACCCAGATACACCTTTAGAAGAAACAATGGGCGGATTGGCAGATATTGTCCGTCAAGGAAAAGCATTATATGTCGGTATTTCAAATTATGGGCCTGAGGATACTCAAAAGGCTGCTAAACTATTAAAAGATTTAAAGGTTCCTTTTATTTTGCATCAAGCCAGATATTCCATGTTCGATCGTTGGGTTGAAGATGGGCTTTTAGATACTTTAGAAAACAGTGGTTTAGGATGTATTGCATTTTCGCCTTTAGAACAAGGTATGCTTACTGATAAGTATTTAAAGGGTATTCCTAAAAACTCTAGAGCAGGAAATGATTCTATCTTTTTGAATGCAGAAACTGTTCAATCTAATATTGAGAAAATTCAAAATTTAAATACTATTGCACAAGAACGAGGACAAAAACTATCTCAAATGGCTATAGCTTGGTTATTAAGAAAGCCACAAATAACTTCCGTATTAGTTGGATCAAGCTCTTCTAACCAGTTAAAAGAAAATGTAAAAGCTTTAGATAATTTATTATTTAATCATGAGGAATTGAAGTTAATAGATGGGATAATTTCTTAAGTTCTAATTATTCTCTAATTATGTTTATAACTCCTTTAACATTTGTAGAAAGGGCCCATAAGTCTGTTGCTATAAGTTCTTTTTGTTCACCAACTATTCTAAAGTGGGCGGTATTGGGTAAAGCGTAACCTTCATTCAATGCAAGAAACTCTATTTTATTGACACCCATTTTTAATTCAATTTTAAAACCTTTAAATGCATTTGATAATCCCACCCTATATTCAATAATTTCGTTATTTACTGAGACCCGAACATAATCTCCATCTTCAAGACCATAATCTCGATACGTAACTTGAATATTTTTAGATTTTGTTCTATGATTGCCAAAAAAGAGATCTATTTTACTACCCTTAGTACCTAAACCTTGCTCCTGTTTAATAGTATTTTCTTGTTTTTTTAACTGATTTGTATATAACTCACCTGGGTTTCCAAACTTTTCTTTTGGAAACATAGAAAATTCTTTTTGAGGCAAATCAAGTGAAGGTGTTACACTTGGTCTATTCAGACCAATAGTATTATCACTCTTTATTGATTTTGATGGTGTTAACGGACTAATATCAGCTGAATCCTTCTTGCTTTCAACAGCAGGAATAGAAATAGACTTCTTTTTACTATCTATTTGTGCTTGAACAGATAGCGTTAGGAACATAAAAAAAAGAAAAAATATATAAGGTTTCATTAAGCTTATCTAAATAATTTAATTTTTTTCATAGTCGTATTATTCTTCAAAGATATTTCTTTCCGAGAAATACAACCATGTTAAACACGTTATTTAATTATTGTATATCAATAACCGTTCCTAAAACATACTATTTTCTACTTCACTACTACTTTAAACTGTTAAAACTTGTTAATTTATTACTTTGTTATGCATAGTACTGTAACAAAATTAATTTTTATTCGTCTATCTAGTATAATCAAATCAATAAGAATTTATTAATCAATTAAAATCAAAAATTATGAGAACTTTAAACAACAATCAATTAACTGGAACTTTGAACGGAACTAAAAGTAACGAATGGAACACTAAAAGACGTTACAGATAAGTAATGTCTTTAGACTCCAAATCTTTCATCAAACAATTTAAATCAATCACAATGAAACCAATCATCAAAATATCAAGACATTTAAATAGCATTACTCAAGAGAATTTATTTACTAATAAACGTATTGTAGATTTTAATACTTCCAATACAGGTCTGTGGAAAGGCACGAAGCGATACGCGCATTAATCAACAAAACCTAACGGTATGCTATTGTTTTTTGGAATACCGTATTCTATACATACTTGTTTTCTACCACATTGTTTTGCTACTTTTACATCAACTCCCATATAAATATCAATTCGAGATTTCCATCTATAATGCATTTTGTCTTTAACGGCATAAACCCCTTCAAGACTTTCAATTTTGACAGGGGTATTATGTTTTAATCCAAGTCTCAACAAATCTCTAGAAACTGCAATATATTTTAAACCAGGTTTTAAACTATCTCCAAAAGCAGTTATATGTGGATTGGAATTGGTTTGGTAAGCTAAGGAATTATAGGCGGTAGCGGTTACATTCAGCGAATCCCAAATATACTTATTTTCAAATGTTTCTTCTGCTTTTTTACAACTGAAAAGCATTAAAACACCAAGGCATACAAGAATTATCAAAACATATAGTTTTATATCTTCTTAAATATAAGTCATAAAATTACACCTAATTATTAATTAAAATTATTGTATAATTAAATGATGATTATTTCACTTTATTCAAATCAAAAAAAAACAAACATAGCATAAGTTATGATTTCTTTTTTAGATGAATGGGAAACCAAAAAGATGATGTATCACTATGTTTTAAATTAGTAAACGGTATTAGTACTCTAAAAGTGCTTTTAATTCGGTTTCAAATCTATTTTTAGGAAGATACTGTTGTTCTAATTGGGTTGCAAAAGGAATTGGTGTTTCTATGCTCGCAACACGCTTTACTGGAGCATCTAAATATTTAAAACAGTGTTCCATGATTCCAGCTGAGATATCACTAGAAATACTACCAAATAGAGAATCTTCTTGAAGTATAATAGCTTTTCCTGTTTTTTTAACTGACTCATAAATTGTTTCTACATCTAATGGTTGAAGCGTTCTCAAATCAATCATATCTGCTGAGACATTAGGATTATTATCTAAAGTTTCTAAAGCCCAATGTACGGCGGCGCCATAGGATACAATAGTTATATCATTACCAGTTCTTAAAAGTGATGCTTTTCCGAATGGTAATGTGTAATAATCGACTGGAACTTTTTGACGCATACTTCTATATAAGCCTTTGTGCTCAAAGAATAATACAGGATTTGGATCATTAATTGCTGTGTTTAATAAGCCTTTCGCATCATATGGAAATGCCGGATAAACTACTTTTAACCCTGGGGTTTTAGTAAACCAAGCTTCATTAGTTTGCGAATGAAACGGACCTGCAGATAAACCACCGCCACAAGGCATTCTTATTACAACATCTGCGTTTTGATTCCATCTATAATAGGACTTAGCCAAATAATTTACAATAGGATTAAAACCAGAACTCACAAAATCTGCGAATTGCATTTCAACAACACTTTTTATACCAGCAATAGATAATCCCATGGCTGCTTCAACAATAGCAGATTCACAAATAGGTGTGTTTCGTACTCGACCTTTTCCAAATTGTTCTACAAAACCTTCAGTAATTTTAAAAGCACCCCCATATTCAGCTATATCTTGTCCCATAATGACCAAATCATTATGTTTATGCATACTCTGTTTTAAACTATTTGAAATAGCATCTATAAAACGAACTTCTTCTGAATTTGAATTACTTATAACTTCTTGATATTCATAATTTTGATAAACATCATTTAACTCTACCGTTTTATTAGCAATAATATCTTCTTCATTGAAAGCAACTTCTAAATGTTTATTAATTTCGTGTACAATTGATCCTTTAATTGAGACTTCATCTTCTTCAGTCAGAATATTATTCTCCTTTAAAAATACCTGAAAGTTCACTAAAGGATCTTTAATGCCCCAAGTATCCATGAGTTCTTGTGGAACATACTTAGTACCACTAGCCTCCTCATGCCCTCGCATTCTAAACGTTTTAAATTCTAATAAAACGGGCCTAGGATTTTTTCGAATATCTTCAGCTAACTGGCTAACCTTGGTATACACTTCTATAATATTATTTCCATCTATAATATGAGATTCCATACCATAGCCCAAACCTTTATCTGCAATATCTTTACAGTTATATTGTTCATTTGTAGGCGTTGATAAACCGTAACCATTATTTTCAACACAAAATAGAACGGGTAGACACCATACTGATGCTACATTTAAAGCTTCATGAAAATCACCTTCACTTGTCGCACCTTCACCCGTAAATACTGCAGTAACTTGGTTTGTGTTTTTTAATTTAGTCGCCAAAGCTATACCATCAGCAACCCCTAACTGAGGGCCCAAATGAGAAATCATGCCAACAATTTTAAATTGCTGTGTTCCAAAATGAAATGATCTATCTCTACCTTTAGTAAATCCCGATGCTTTTCCTTGCCATTGCCCAAATAATCTATACAAGGGGACATGTCTGGTTGTAAAAACACCTAAATTTCTGTGCATTGGCAAGATGTATTCATCATCATTCATAGCCATGGTAATACCAACAGATATAGCCTCTTGACCAATACCAGAGAACCATTTACTTATTTTACCTTGTCGTAATAAAATAAGCATCTTCTCTTCTATCAATCTTGGCTTCAGCATATTTCTATACAATGATAGAAGTGTTTCTGATTCTAATCCTTCACTCGTATAATCTATCTTAGATGAAGTTTTTGTTACTTTCATAAAAAATTGGGTATTTCATTATCAAATATAATGTAATTAGTATTTATTAATAGAAAAAATTGCACATAACTCAATATAAATAACTTTGAATGTTTTTGTACATTTGTTTTGACATAATTTTAAAATCAAACCTTATGAATACCATACCAAGTGTTAATTTGAAAGACTTTCTTTCTGATAATCCTATTAGAAAACAAAACTTCGTAAATGCGATTGGACAAGCGTATGAAGAGATTGGTTTAGTGGCACTTCAAGGTCATTTTTTAGATGATACTTTAGTTGATAATCTATACAAAGAAGTTAAAAACTTTTTTTGCTTGCCAACAGAAACAAAACGGCAGTATGAAATTCCTGGAATTGGCGGACAAAGAGGTTATGTCTCTTTTGGAAAAGAAAGTGCTAAAGGAAAAAAAGAAGGCGATTTAAAAGAGTTTTGGCATTTTGGACAATATGTTGAAAATAATGATAAACTTAAAGCAGAATATCCTGATAATGTTAATGTAAAAGAACTTCCAGAATTTAATAAAACTGGAAAAGAAACTTATAAAATGCTTGAAAAAACGGCTAAGTATGTTCTACGTGCTTTGGCTTTGCATTTAGGTTTAGAAGAAACCTATTTTGATGAATATATTTATAATGGAAACTCTATTTTAAGACCTATACACTACCCTCCTATTACCGAAGAACCCAAAGAAGCTGTTAGAGCTGCGGCACATGGTGATATTAACTTAATAACTCTATTAATGGGAG
>NZ_CAJQQI010000028.1 GCF_905480415.1 uncultured Algibacter sp.
TAAACGAAATAGAGCACCAAATTCTGAGAAAAATGAATGAACCTAGAATTCATTTTGCTATTGTTTGTGCTTCATTTTCATGTCCAAAATTACAAAATAAAGCCTTTGAGCCCGCAAATTTATATACACAACTTAGCAATGCTACTAAATCATTTTTAAGTGATTCTAAACGAAATAGTATATCAGAAAACAACATAGAATTATCTAAAATTTTTCAATGGTTTTCTAAAGATTTTAATCAAAACGGGGGTTTAATAGGTTTTTTAAATCTATATTCAGATTTGAAAATTTCAGAAAAAGCTAAAAAAAATTTCAAAGATTATGATTGGACTTTGAATGAATAATTATAGGATGAATCATCAAATTTCAATTATCATTCCTGTTTTAAATGAGGAGACTTGTATAGGTAAATTATTAAAACATTTACTCGTCAATTCTTCTGCTAAAAACATTTCTGAAATTATAGTTGTTGATGGCGGTAGTTCTGATAACACTATAAATATTGTTAAAGCATTTTCCAATTTCACACGCATTGACAACAAAGAAGTCTTTAGCTATATAGACAATAAAAATTTAGGGAATAAATCGGTTTCTACTGAAGCATCAAAGACTCCTATCAACATTTTAGATTCAGAAAAAGGGCGTGCTAAACAAATGAATTTAGGAGTTAAATCTGCAACAGGAGACATCCTTTATTTTTTACACGCAGATTCTCTTCCTCCCAAATGTTTTGATACTCTAATCATCAAAGAAGTTGAAAAAGGAAATCAAGCGGGTTGTTTTAGAATGCAGTTTGAAAGCAAACATTGGTGGTTACGTTTAGCAAGTTGGCTTACCAAATTTAGATGGCGAGCTTGCCGCGGTGGAGATCAAAGTCAGTTTATAACTAGAATGCTTTTTAAGGATATTGATGGTTTTGATGAAAACTACATTATTTACGAGGACAACATTTTAATAAATGAATTGTATGCCAGAAAACAGTTTGTAGTGATTAACAAAAAACTTAAATCTTCTGCTAGAATGTACAGAAAACATGGTGTATGGAAACTCCAATATTTCTATTGGTCTATTTATGTGAAAAAATGGTTTGGGGCAGATTCTGATGCCTTATATGATTATTATAAAAAGAAAATTAGCTAAATTTTACTTATTCCTTCCCTTCTCATCTGGATATAAAGCTGGTAAATTATCACTTTGAAAGACTTCCTTAGTATTTACATCAACGCCTGATAATTTCCCTGTAAATGCCGCTCCAGTATCTATATTCCAAACATTTATAGCCTGCATTGGCACATCATAATTAAAGTTAATGGTCGGAGTATGTCCAATATAGATTTCTTTGTAGTGTTTCAGTCTATTAGGATAAATTGCCGAATCTTTTTCAATACGTTTATCCATAGTCAAGGCCATTTCCCATAGCGTTCTATCAAAATAGAATGTAGTTTCGAAAACCTCTTTAGTAACACCATGCATTGATGTAAATCCTGCATGAAGAAACAATCTATTTTCATCATCTACAAAATACAATGGCATATTTTTAAAAAATTCTAAATGTTGTTTTTTATCGACTTTAGAAAAACCTTCATAGCTTTCCATAGTTTCCTTTCCGCCATGCATATACCAAGTAGGATTGACATCGGCGCCTCTTAGCCATTCTTCACACCAAACATCATGATTTCCTTTAATAAAAACACAATTTATATTTTCAGAAAGTTCCATTAAAAACTGAATCACTTGAGCAGAGTCACTCCAGCCATCCACATAATCTCCAACAAAAATTAAAGTGTCTTCTTCTTTAACTTCTATTTTATTTAAAACTTGAATCAAAGCTTTTAATCCACCATGGATGTCTCCTATTGCTAAAACGCGCATACTTAATTTGTTTTTTTGTAAAACTAATAGATTTTGCTAAAAAAGAAACATGCAACTAATATTTATTATTTTAACGATAGAATTAACTAATTGAATAAAAACCTTTAATAATAATTAAATGTTAGGTGCTTTTAGATGAAACATATTAAGCCACTAAAAAGTATCACCGTGAAAATCAAAAAAGTACTTGTAGCGAATCGAGGCAAAATTGCCATCCGAATTTTAAAGCGTTTACTTTAAACTATTAAGCATAAAGAAACTAAGTGAAAAAAATATAAATTATTTGGGTTGCAACATTATTATCCTAATAACGGTACAATAGCAAAGCAAATTATAGAGTTCTATACTTTATTTTATTCATTAGTAATTTTATACTGTTTACGCAATAACGCTTCAGCCGGTTTGTTTTGAGGTGTAAACATAAAGTTTTCCTTACCTCCTACTTTATCGTGTTTATGAAACCATTTCCAGATAAATCCACCTGCAAACCAATCTTCTTCCCAAAAGGTTTCAAACAAGGCTTGTGTTGTATTCGTTTGAGCCTCAAGATTTACTTGATTCATGCTTCTATCACTTATCCAAGGTGTTTTTCCTGAATAATCAACACTTCTATACCCATACTCCGTAAATAAAACAGGTTTATCATGTTTTTGAAACATTTTGTAAATCACCGGCTTATGAATTTTCCAACCTTCCAAAGATTCTTCAACTGTTGGCGTTTTACTGTCACTTACCGGAAAATAAGCATCTACACCTATATAATCTAAATCGGTCCAAAAAGGTGTGCGCTTAAACTCATCCCAATTGGCGGCATAGGTTAATTCCCCTTTGTACTTCGTTCTTATTTTTTTGATTAAAGCAAACCAATACTCGGGTCTGTTTTCTATAAATTTTTCTAATTCTGTACCTATGCAAAATAGTTCTGCTTTAACAGTATGGGCTAATTCGGCATATTCTAAAATAAATTTTGAATAGGAGTCTTCTAAAATTTTCCAATCAGCTTCATTTGTCATCTCTATAAATCCTGTAAACTCACCACGCCAAACCCAAATTTGAGGTTTAATCATAATTTTGATTTTCTTCTTTCTAAGCTCGTCAATGTATTGTTCAGCCCCAGCCTTAGTTTCACCAAACCACTGTCGGTCTGTATTGTGGATGATCTCTGGGTGCTCTAAGTTTTTTATAAACCCAAATGGCATAATGGCTGCATAATTTGCATTGACCTTTACAACCGGATTAATATGACTCTCATTTACAGCATCTCTTGAAGCAACAAAACTCACACCATTAATTTTACTAGACCGAGTTTTACAGGACTGCAAACTTAAAATTGATATTAAAATCAAAAGTTTAAATAGCTTCATAAATCGTGTTTAAGACCCTAATTTACTATTATTCATTAAAACAACGCTCTTAATCCTATGTTAAAGATTGTCCCTTCACCTGAATTTCCAACCCTTACAAAACTACTATAAAGTATTTCTAAGTGCAATTTTTAACTTAATTCATGCTTTCCGTCAAAACCTAAAACTAATAGTAGTATTGTACTTTGTTTCTTCATTTATTCGTGATTACTATTTTATTAAGTCTTGCAAGGAAACTACCATTAGATCGAACAAAACATCAGGTAATCACATAGAAATCAAAAGTTTTGTTTTATTTTAAATCCTTACAAAAAGTAATCAATTTAAACTTGTTCTAAATTATATACACATAATTAAGTTCTTATCTTTAACTTCGACCTAATACCACATAACATCCAAAATTTATGCAAGAACATATCGTTATTATAGGAAATGGAATTTCGGGAGTAACCACTGCTAGACATATTAGAAAGCTTTCTGATAAGAAAATCACTATTGTTTCTGCGGAAACCGAATATTTTTTCTCCCGTACTGCCCTTATGTACATATATATGGGGCACATGAAATTTGAACACACACAACCTTATGAAAATTGGTTCTGGGATAAAAATCGAATAGACCTTAAAAAAGGGTATGTTAAAAGTATAGACACAAATTCAAAAACACTTCATTTTGTTAAGGGTGATTCGCTTAAATATGACAAACTTATTATTGCAACTGGCAGTAAACCTAATAAATTTGGCTGGCCAGGACAAGATTTAGAAGGAGTAATGGGCATGTACCACAAACAAGATTTAGATAACCTTGAAAAGCATACACCAAATAATAAAGTATGCAAAAGAGCTGTGATTGTTGGTGGTGGTTTAATTGGTATTGAACTTGCTGAAATGCTTAATTCTCGAAATATCCCTGTTACATTTTTAGTAAGAGAAGATAGTTTTTGGAATGGAGTTTTACCTGAAGGTGAAAGCCAAATGATTAACAAACACATTAAAAATCATCATATCGATTTACGCCTTTCTACAAACCTAAAAGAAATAAAATCGGATGACAACGGCAACGTAAAATCCATAATTATTGAAGAAACGGGCGAAGAAATCCCATGTAATGTCGTTGGTTTAACCGCTGGTGTTTCACCGAACATTGATTTTATAAAAGATTCAGAGATTGAAATAGGAAGAGGCGTAAAAGTAAATCGTTACTTAGAAACTAATATTCCCGATGTCTATGCTATTGGCGATTGTGCAGAACAACATGAACCTATTGGGAACCGCAGACCGATTGAAGCTGTTTGGTACACAGGGCGTATGATGGGTGAAACTTTAGCCCAAACCATTTGTGGAAATAAAACTCAATACAAGCCTGGACATTGGTTTAACTCTGCTAAATTTTTAGATATAGAATATCAAACTTATGGTTGGGTGTTTGCAAAACCACGAGAAAATGAAGCACATTTCCATTGGAAACATCATAAAGAAAACATCTGTATTACAGTTTCTTACCGCAAAGACACCAATATGTTTTTAGGAATAAACACGTTTGGAATTCGCATGCGTCATGAAATTTTCGACAAGTGGCTGACTGAAAATCGCGATATGAATTATGTGATGAGCTATCTAAAAGATGCCAATTTTGATCCAGAATTTTATAAAGCTTATGAGAATGAAATTCTAACACAATACAACAACACATTTAACACCAATCTTGCACCAAGAAAAAAGAGTTGGAAACGTATTTTTAGTAAAGCCTAATTTTAACATTTTCAATTCAATCAAATTACACAAGCACATGAATGCAATTAAACACATAGGATTAGTTATTTTCTTAATAGGACTAGCCATTTTCTCCGCTTTACCCGTTTTAGGAACGTTCCACTTAAACGAAGCTTCGTTTAATAACATCATCAAGGAAAAGAATATTAAAAGTGACGTTTTTATAAATGATATAAAATCAAATATTGTTGGTCAAGACTTTAAAGGTATGCAAGCCATATCTCCTAAAATCTCTAAAGCTTTAGATAATGCCAATGAAACACATATAAAAAATAAGGAATGGAATAAAAAAATCTACACCAAGTCTAGTGACATGGCAGCTTTAATTGGCAAAAAATCAGCTAACGGATTTATTGCTACTAATAAAGGATTAATGTGGCTATTAACTTTTGGATTAGGAATAATTGGTGCTTTAATGTTCATATTACCAAACGTAATTTTACTGGGTAAAAAGGGTATAAAAAACGACGGTATTTATCATGAAAGCTCTACAAATCGAGGTTGGATCGGTTGGATGGTTTTTATCTTTTTAGTTTCATTCTATTTGGTCCTTTATTTTGCCTCAGAATACGCAACCAATTGGACGCTTTTAGTCGATCCAATTAGTGAAGCCTTAAGCGGCAACCCTGCAGGACATTGGTTTGTTTACGGCTTTATGTATTGTGTAGTAATGACAGTAATGGCAGTACGAATGTATATAAAATATCGTCATAACATTTATCAAGTATTTAGAACTACATCAGTTTTATTCTTTCAAATTGTGTTTGCGTTTATTATTCCCGAAATTATGGTAAGACTTCAAATGCCTTACTACGATTTTAAAAATGCCTTTCCTTTAGATTACGATTTCTTTTTCCAATGGAATTTAAAAGACCTTATAAACAATGGTGGTATAGGCATTTTTATTATGGTTTGGGGCATTGTTTTAACCTTAGTTATTGTACCAATAATGGTCTATTTCTTTGGTAAACGTTGGTATTGCTCTTGGGTTTGCGGTTGTGGTGGGTTAGCAGAAACACTTGGTGATCCTTACAGACAACATTCAGACAAATCGTTATTCGCCTGGAAAGTAGAACGCTATTTAATCCATACGGTTTTACTCTTTGTTTTAACAATGACTGCTATGACCTTATATAGTTTCTTTAGTGAAACAGGAACGGTTTTAGGCATTAAAACATCAACCGTACAAAATATTTACAGCCTAGTGATTGGTTCTATTTTTGCTGGAGTAATTGGTACAGGGTTCTACCCTATTTTTGGTAACCGTGTATGGTGTCGTTTTGGTTGTCCACTGGCGGCTTATTTAGGATTTGTACAACGTTTTAAATCTAGATTTAGAATTACTACAAATGGTGGTCAATGTATTTCATGCGGAAATTGTTCTACCTATTGTGAGCAAGGTATCGACGTAAGAGCTTATGCTCAAAAAGGCGAAAATATTGTACGTTCGAGCTGTGTTGGTTGCGGGGTGTGTTCGGCGGTTTGTCCTCGTGGTGTTTTAAAATTAGAAAATGGTCCAGAAATAGGCCGTATCAATCCTACCGAAATATTATTAGGAAATGATGTTGACTTAATGGACTTGGTGAATAAAAATTAAAACACTCAATATCGCCATTTGGTGTACTATTATATCTTGCCTTAAGGTTAACGCTGAAAATACCTTATGAAGACCTTACAATGAAAATCACAACACGGTATACAAAGGCTTGACACCAAAACAACCAAAAAATAAAGTTTTGGAAGTTCTATGACGGAAACGGATATTGCGTCATTTATAGAAATGAGAAATCAATAGCGGCTTCAAGATATAAAGCAAGTAAAAAAATGGATTACCTTTGTATCCTTTAACAAGGAAAATAAATTTAGTGATCTTAAATGACCAAAATAAAAGTCATCATTCCAGCTTATAACGAGGCAGATTCTATAGCTCATGTTATTAACGACATTCCAGATACAGTTGACGAGGTTATTGTGGTTAGTAATACTTCAACCGATGATACCGAAGCTAATGCAAAAAAAGCAGGTGCTACCGTTTTAAAAGAAACCAATAAAGGTTATGGTTATGCGTGTCTAACGGGCATGCAACACATTGCTAATCAAAATGAAAAACCCGATATTATAGTCTTTCTTGATGGGGATTATAGTGATTACCCAGAGGAACTAACCAAAATAGTGGCGCCCATAATTAATGACAATATAGATTTTGTAATAGGTGCTCGAGTAAAGCAACTCAGAGAAAAAGGATCTATGACGGTGCCGCAAATTTTTGGTAATTGGCTAGCCACAACTTTAATGACTTTATTATTTCGTGCTAATTTCACAGACTTAGGTCCTTTTAGAGCCATTAAATATGAAAAGCTACTATCACTTAATATGGAAGATAAAACTTATGGCTGGACCGTAGAAATGCAACTCAAGGCGCTTAAGCAAAAACTGACATATACCGAAGTGCCAGTAAATTATAGAAACAGAATTGGTGTTTCAAAGGTGTCAGGTACAGTAAAAGGTGCTATATTTGCAGGCATAAAAATCTTAGGTTGGATTTTTAAATACAGTTTTAAAAAATGATTTTAGAAACACTAGTTATAGTCCTATATACTATATCGCTTTTGCTCATATTCATGTATTCATTGGCGCAACTAAACCTGTTATTTAATTACCTGTCGTCTAAGAAAGTAAAAGACGATTCTCCTAAATTCGATTTATCAAATCCAGACGAAATTCCATATATCACCATACAACTTCCAGTGTATAATGAGATGTATGTTATGGAACGCTTGTTGGACAATATTGCTAAAATTGACTATCCAAAAGATAAATTAGAAATTCAAGTTTTAGATGATTCAACTGATGAAACTGTTGAAACCACTCTTAAACACGTACAAAAACTTCAAGCCACTGGCTTAGACATAAAACATATAACCAGAACAGACCGTAAAGGCTTTAAAGCCGGCGCACTAAAAGAAGGATTAGAAACAGCAAAAGGTAGCATCATTGCTATTTTTGATTCTGATTTTCTACCTCAAAAAGACTGGTTAAAACATACCGTCCCATATTTTAAAGACGAAGCCATTGGCGTAGTACAAACCCGTTGGGGGCATATTAACCGTAACTATTCTATACTTACAAGAATTCAAGCCTTTGCACTAGATGCGCATTTTACACTAGAGCAAGTAGGCAGAAACAGTAAAGGGCATTTTATAAATTTTAATGGCACCGCTGGTTTATGGCGTAAAACCTGTATTATCGATGCCGGGAATTGGGAAGGCGACACCCTTACCGAAGACCTAGACCTAAGCTACCGCGCTCAACTTAAAAATTGGAAATTTAAATATTTAGAAGATGTAGAAACTCCTGCGGAGCTCCCTATTGTTATAAGCGCTGCGCGTTCGCAACAATTCAGATGGAATAAAGGAGGTGCAGAAAACTTTCGTAAAATGATGGGGCGCGTTATAAAAAGCAAAAACATAACGGCTAAAACCAAAGTACACGGCTTACTGCATTTATTAAACAGCACCATGTTTTTAAACGTGCTTATCGTTGGAGTTTTAAGCATCCCTATGCTCTATATAAAAAACGAATATGCGCATTTACGCCCTTACTTTTACGTTATGAGCTTCTTCGTAATGAGTACCATTATCTTTTTTATATGCTACTGGTTTATGTACAAAAACATCTATGGTAGTGGTTTTAAAAACTTTATAAAATACATAGGAATGTTCTTTGTCTTTTTCTCAATAGCCATGGGCTTTTCATTGCATAATTCCATTGCTGTTTTAGAAGGACATTGGGGTAAAAAATCAGAATTTGTACGTACACCAAAATTCAATATAAGTAAGTATAAAGACAACTGGAAAAATAACAAATACATGAAACGCACCATATCCATTCATGTTATTTTTGAGGGGGTACTTATGCTTTATTTCGGTTTTGGAATGTACAGCGCCTTTATTGTAGGCAATCAAGGTGGTGATTTCGGACTCTTTCCCTTTCACCTCATGTTGTTTATAGGCTTTGGCTATGTCTTTTTTAAATCTATAGCATCTAAAGTTTAAAATTTTTGGGCGTTACCCAAGGGTCGCGCTTTCCGCTATATATTTTTTGTGCTGAACTTGTTTCAGTATCTCTTCACTATTTTATATATTCTTAAAATGTGATTAAAATCAAACTTACTGTTCAGCACAAAAAAGGATGCCGCTGCAATCGCTAACGCGAAATGCATGTTTCGTTTTAACGACCAATAAAATCAGAACTTCTTGTTTTTAAACGATAGTCAAATAATATTATATTTACCAAATGCTTTTAAACCCAACGTTTTTAAAACTTAATAAAATACCATTACTATTGGTATTATTAAGCTTCCTATTCTATGGGACGTTTGCTTATGATTTAGTGAGAACAGATTATACAAAACTCATCATTCTTTACAGCGCACTGTTCGTTTTGTTCTATAAATTAGTACAGCATTTTAAAAGTAATACCCAATTTTTAACTTATTTAGCTTTTGGGTTTCGAGCCGTTTTTATATTGGCTATACCGAATCTCTCACAGGATTTCTACCGTTTTATTTGGGATGGTCGAATGATTTTAGAAGGTATAAACCCCTATTTATTTACTGTAGAATCTTTTATAAGCCAAGGTAATTTCCCCGTGGCAGAAGCCCAAGCATTGCGCGCAGGTATGGGTGCCTTAAATGCTAGCCATTTTACTAATTACCCTCCAATCAATCAACTCTGCTTTACTATTGCTGCACTATTTGCTGGCAAAAGTATTTTAGGTTCGGTGTTCGTCATGCGATTACTCATTATTGCTGCCGACTTTGGAACCCTTCACTTTGGGAAAGCTCTTTTAGAAAAACTAAATATTCCTATTTATAATATTTTCTGGTATATATTAAATCCGTTCATCATTATAGAACTTACAGGAAATCTTCACTTTGAAGGTGTTATGATTTTCTTTTTAGTGTGGAGTTTGTATTTGCTTTACATTGGCAAATGGCAATTCGCTGCATTAGTTTTGGCCCTATCTATTTCAGTTAAACTGATTCCTTTAATCTTTTTGCCTTTATTTTTTCAATGGTTTATGAAGCGTAATGACAAGAATAAAGAGACTTCGACTGTACTCAACTTTACAAGATTGATTGTATTTTACGCCATAATAATCATGACCACGCTCCTACTTTTTGTGCCTTTTTATTCCTCAGAATTTATACACAACTACTCAAAAACAGTGGCACTTTGGTTTCAAAATTTCGAGTTTAATGGCAGTATCTACTATATAGCGAGAGAAATTGGATTCCTATTTAGAGGCTACAACGAAATTGCCATTATTGGAACCGTAACACCCATACTTGTTATTCTCTTTGTATTAATTATCACTTTTTTTAGAAGAAATAGAACTCCTATTGCCCTTATTACAGCAATGTTACTAGTATTGTCCTTTTACTATTTTACAACCACTACGGTACACCCCTGGTACTTGGCTACGCTTTTAATATTATCGGTATTTACTAAATATAAATTTCCATTGGTTTGGAGCTTTGTTATTATACTCAGTTATTTGGCTTATGTAAACCTTAATAAAGCTGACAAATCTGAAAACCTGTGGCTTATTACTTTAGAGTACGCTGTTGTTTATGGTGTTTTTATTTGGGAAGTATTTATAAAAAAGGCTCCCAAATTGGAAGCCTAAACTATTATTTTATAAGATATTGAATTATACTTTCACTCCACGCATTACAAGAGATCTACATACCAAGAATTACAACTTTTCTAGTTTCGTGATAGTTCGCGATTCATCGTCATCTTGATTAAATGTGATTTTAAACATCATGCCTACAAAAGTTTCAGCGTTTAAATCGAAAGAAGCCAATACCAAATCATAAATTTTTTGAAACGCTAAGACTTACTCTTTACCATTTCTGTCTTTTACAACAAAGCTATAACTAGAATATTGAAGACCATAATAAGTGGCGTAAACAATTATTTATTTTATTCATTTAAATGAATTTAAAATTTAACTAAAATTCTATTCGGAAATGATTTAAACTAGGTCCGTATGAATAGAAATAAATTCAATTAAAAAAACTGGCTAAGCTTGTGCAAACAAATATCACCTAAATATGTTTTCTGGGTTCTTAAAACATTTAAATTCCAACATATAATCGTTTGGATCTTTTATAAAGAATGAGTTATGTTCTCCAGATTTATCTTTCAGAAATTTGTTTTCCTCAACTAAATTCAACTTTTTATTTCTGAGCTTAGAATAAATCTCTTCCCAAACATTTTCTTCCAATACGATACCAAAATGAAAAGAAGGTAATATTTTACCCTCAAAGACATAATTCGGATTATTAAAATTGAATTTTTTTGCTTTTATAAATGTTAATTGATTTCCAAACAGATTAATATCTGCCCAACCTTGGGTGTTTCTACCTAGAGTAGCGCCAATGTTATCGATATAAAAACTTTTGGTCGATTTTATACTTTTACACGGTAACGACACATGAAATGATGTTCTCATACTTATTTATTAAAGGGGTTTAAGACTCTTTACTCTGCAGATAGAATTATCATCTTCAACAAACATAATTCTGAAATCCTTATCAATTAAACTTTTGTCATTTGTTAAGTCGTATTGTTTAAAACACAATGATGCACTCCATCAAAGGACAGCTCATCGCCATTTTCACACCAAAAATTATAATAACCGTTTTTGTAAGACTTAAAAGCGGCAGTTCCCATAATACTAAACTATTTTAATCGTTGTCTTCTTTGTCTTTATAACCTATATCAGGATCTTGAACAGCTTCTGGATCATCGTTATCAAAATCATCATAATCATCTTCATCATAATTTTCCATGGTTAGAGACAATTTAGAGCTCACTTTTACTAAATACATAGTATCTTCAGTAGTGACTTCAACAGCCTCAATCAAATCATTATGTTGGTTTCTAAAAGATATAATTTGGTCATCATCATAACCATCAGGGTACCTTTCAACTAATAAGGCTAAAATTTCTGGAGTCAACTTTTTAAAATCTACAATGACACGTTTTAAATTATCATTCCTATTTTTCATGGTTGGGTATTTGATTTGTTTACTTATAAGAAAGATACATAAAAATTAAAAGCGCAACATAAAATTACATTATTTTTTAGATAAATTTTGAAGTGCTAGTTGCTTCTAAAAAAAAATAAAATAAGGAGTATAGACTTAACTGTATATTATCTCAACAAGAAATAAATACTATTGAATATAAAGTTACTTTGAGTTATTTATAGCGTTACCATGAATGTCAGACTAGAAGTTTATCTTGAGAAAAGTCGAAAGGTTGTAGGTTTTCACTTGTGCTTAGCTATAAGCTTTTCATTGCGGTCGTTAAGGCAAAAAACTCTACAAAACAAGAAATTTTCGTTATCTTCTACGTTATAAAATCACTAAAAATGAATCACAACATAAAATCTATCAGAACATTTATTGGTGCAAAAAACTATAATCTTTCAAGACAGTTTTATTTAGACTTCGGATTTGAAGAAATTAAAATCCCTTATAAAATGTCTTATTTTAAATGCGGCGAATTCGGCTTTTATTTACAAGATGCTTACGTGAAAAGATGGGTTGATAATTCTATGATTTTTTTAGAGGTACAGAATGTTGAGCAACATTTAGATGATATTAACAAGCTTAATCTCATCACTAAATATAAAAAAGTTAAAATATCATAAATCCAATATAACGATTGGGGTAATGAATATTTTATCCACGACCCATCTGGGGTTTTGTGGCATATTGGAGAATTTAAAAATTAGCTGTTTGCCATTTTAAAAAACAAGAAATATGATATAATTTTAAAACTCTAATTAAAGCATCTTCAAGGTATTCAATTCCTGCTCTGTTAAGTGTTTCCAACTACCGCGAGGGATATCTTTCTTGGTTAAATGCCCAATAGCAACACAATCCAAATTAATAATTTCGTATTTAAAATACTCAAAAATAGAACGGATAATAGTGTTTCCTGTATTCTTGATTTTCAAGCCTATTTCTTTTTTGCTAGCACCATCTATATAGCTAATCTCTTCAACCTCAACAAGTTTTCCTTCAATCTTAAAGCCACCTTGAATCATTTTTAAATCTTCCAACTTTAAGTTTTTATCTAATTCTAAATGAAATAAACGTGCTACACCATGCTTAGAATTTGTGAATTTACTACTTATAGCATCGTCATTAGTAAACAACAACAGTCCTTTTGAGTTTCGGCCTAAACGCCCAATTGGTTTAATACGAGAGGATGTAGCATTAGCCACTAAATCCATAACTGTTCTTCCTTTACCTTCGCTTGTAGTCGTAGCAAAACCCTTTGGTTTATTAAGTAACACATAAGCCTTTTGCTCTGGATTAATACGTGCACCATCATAACGCACCTCATCTTCTAACTTCACTTTGTAACCCATTTCAGTAATCACTTTACCATTAACAGTTACCAAACCAATTGCAATATGGGCATCTGCCTCACGACGTGAGCAAATACCAGAATTAGCTATGTATTTATTCAATCTTATTTCACCTGAATTATTTGAAGATTGCGATGGTGCTTTTGTTTTTTTAACTGGCGTATTTCCTTTAGCATTGCTTCTAAAACGTTTACTTTCAGCACCACGTTCTGATGGCTTTCCTTTTCCCTTACCCCCTTGTTGTCTGTTCATTACTTATAATTTTGTGCAAAGATAGATTTAAAATTATGATATACTATTTTAGATTACCGTTTTGTTACTTCTGCCTTAGGGATTGCAGTGGCATCCCTTTTTGAGGTATAAGAAAAAGACCTGCCGGCAGGGAGGTATAACGAAACATTTATGTTCACGAATTCAATAATCCAAAAAGAAGTCCATGAATAAAAGCGCAAATTATTTATATACGATTTAAAATAACGCTTACATCTATTAAAAGAATACTAAATACGCCTGCTAGAATGATAAATTTTAAAATGTTATGCAATATTAAATAGTGGATTTTGGTTTTTGACATCCATAACAAGAATAGGAATACAACTAGTAACAACAAGCTTAAATAGAAGAAGAAATACATATATCCCACTTCAAAATAAAACAACAATAAATACGTCGGAATTAAAGTTAGAGCAGCCAAAACGGTTAACATGACTTTCGATGTTTTTTCTCCATAAGCTACTGGAATTGTCACATAATTTTGCGCGATGTCTCCTTTTATATTTTCTAAATCTTTAGTCAATTCTCGCATGGCAATCATTATAAACAAGAAAACGGCATGCACAAAAATTACCGTTTCAAAATTTTTATAATATAAGAAAATGGCAAAAAAAGGTGTTATCGATAAAATTGCTGATGTTAAGTTACCAATAAATGGCATTCGTTTTAGCTTATGCGAATAAAACCAAATACCAAAAATGTAGATAGAAAAGAATGCTACCGCCTTAAATGACACATAACTTGCCATGATTACAGCTATAAAATTAAGTATAAAATAAAACGAAAGCTTAGTATTTTGACTCACCAATCTATCTAATGTAGACTTAATAGGACGATTTATTAAATCTTTTTCGGAGTCGTAAAAACTATTAATAATATAGCCTCCTGCGATGGCTGAAGCTGATGCTAGTACTAGCATGAGTAAATTTAAATCGAAAACGATCTCTTTTACAGTTTTGTTATGTGCTAAAATATAAATTGAAGTAAGATATTGAGCTATTACAACAACAAGAATATTATAGCCTCTCACCACAGAAAACAGACTAAAAAATTTAAGTATAATATGTTTCTGTCTTCTTGATAACATCAGTAAAAAATTAATAAGATCCTGAAATAATCCTTCGACTGTGCTCAGGATGACAATTCTGGATGACAGTATATGAAGTTTAGAAGTTGTAAACGACTTCTAATTTATAATCAGACAATGATTGTTTTGCTTTTTGAATATCTTCAGTAAAACCCAAAATATAGCCACCACCACCAGAACCACAAAGTTTTAAGTAATACTCATTGGTTTCAATACCTTTTTCCCAAAGTTCATGAAATTGCATGGGAATCATGGGCTTGAAATGATTCAGCACCACTTTAGACAATTGTTTAGTGTTACTAAATAATGATTTTATATCGCCATTTAAGAAATCGTCAACACATGCATCAGTATGTTTTATAAACTGATTTTTAAGCATACTACGAAAACCTTCTTGTTTCATCTTTTCCATAAACAAGCTTACCATTGGAGCAGTTTCGCCAATGATACCACTATCTAATAAAAATACAGCCCCTTTTCCTTCGCTTTGTTGCGCGGGAATACCTGTAGCTTCAATATTATCTTTAGAATTGATAAGAATTGGAATACTCAAATAACTATTTAAAGGATCTAGGCCAGAAGATTTTCCATGAAAAAAAGATTCCATTGCAGAAAAAACCGTTTTTAGCGTTAATAATTTCTCTCTAGTTAAATTTTCTAGAACCGTAATTTTATCAAAAGCATACTTATCATAAATAGCAGCAACTAAAGCACCGCTGCTACCTACACCATACCCTTGTGGAATAGAAGAATCAAAATACATTCCTGAATTAACATCTTCTAGTAATCGTTCATGATCAAATCGAGCTATATCATTACTTATACCTTGAATATGAGAAGCAAATCGCTTTAAGCTCTCATTAGATTTTATAGCCTCTTCAGACGGATTTTCATCTTTCTTTAAAGCACCATTATAGAAATTGTAAGGGATAGATAAACCTTTAGAATCTTTTATGATTCCATACTCTCCGAAGAGCAATATTTTTGAATAAAATAAAGGTCCTTTCATATGCAACTTGTGATTTGGTTAAACAAAATTACAACAGTTTTGCCCCAAAACCAATTTTATCGTTAATATACTGACCTTTCTGACAAAATGCAACTAATTCATTTTGAATGAATTCTAACACTTGAGAAGCCTCACCTTCAGGATATAACACATGTACATTAGCTCCAGCATCCAGCGTAAAACAAATTTTAGAACCCGAAGACTTGCGGTAATCCCAAATTTTATTGATAATTTCTAGCGTGTTTGGTTTCATTAAAATAAAATACGGCATACTAGTCATCATCATTGCATGAAGTGTTAATGCTTCGCTTTCAACAAGAGCAATAAACGCATCTAAATCGCCTTCTTTCAATATTGAAATCATATCAGAAAGGTTTTTATCCGCCTGTTTAAATCGTTCTTGAGCAAATGGATGCCCATACATTAAATTATGACCAACAGTACTGCTTACTTGCTTTTCTCCTTTATCAACTAACAAAATAGTGTCTTGATAGTTTTTGAAATTTTGATGAACATCATTGGGATATTTTACGCCGAATAAATCTGAACTTCCCTCAATCCCATCATGTTTTCCCCAAACCACTAAATCGCCTTCTAGACTTCTACAAGCACTTCCAGAACCTAATCGCGCTAAAAATGACGCTTTTTTCGTGAAGTAAGTTTCATCAATTGATCTTTCGGCGGCGCTCAAAGTGACATCAGATTCTATAATAAGTTTTTCAATACTCATTAAGCACAATGCCAAAGCACTCATTCCTGATGCTGAAGATGCAATACCAGAACTGTGCGGAAAGGTATTAGACGTTTCAATCTTAAAATGATAATCTTTCAGAAAGGGCAAATAGTCTTCAACTCGCTTAAAAAAAGTTTCAATTTTCGGTTTGAAATCATCTTTTTGTTCGCCATCTAAAAACACTTCAAATGAAAAACCACCATGGCTCGCTTTTCTCAAAAAAGTCAAATTGGTAGTGGTTTTACAATTATCTAGTGTAAAACTAATGGATGGGTTTTCTGGAATTTGATGTTCCTTTTTTCCCCAATATTTAACTAAAGCAATGTTACTTGGTGAAGACCACGAAAAACTTCCGTTTTCAAGTGAATTAGTATAGGGTGTTGGAATAAAATGTTTTTCTGTCATGGCAATGTTCTGCTAACAAAGACTATCTAAAAGAGTCTTTAAATATTAGTCAATTAACTTTTGGCTAAAATAGTAAATATCTGGTGGTCTTTTTAATTTACAGATGACATTGCAATCAACTTTACTATAGTTCTATAATTTCTTGCAGTTGCTGTCGTTTTTAATTTTCGTTCAAAAGATTACTGTTGAATTTAGCGTTACCATAACCTACAGAACAAAAATAATAATTGCATTATTCAGTTATAATAAACTCCTCATTGGGGTAAGAAATTTGAGAAACACCTTCAACCAAATTCTTATCTGGAACAGTATATAGCATGGTAAAATAGCAATTGACTTTCTTTTCTTCAGAAAACGGACACTTATCAAAAATTCGCTGTAACCCTTCAGGAGTATTTACTAAAACTGGCACTTCAAACCCGAAATACTCATTAATAGTATCATGAGTTTTTAATTCCAGTTTTTCTTTATTTCCCTCGGAAGATTGAAAAACTACATTTCTACTTTGAATATAGATTTGCATTTATTTAGAAATATTTAAAGCAGCAATATAGGCGCCTGTCCAAGCATTTTGAAAGTTAAACCCACCAGTAACAGCATCTACATTTATAACTTCACCGGCAAAATATAGATTCTTGATTCGTTTACTTTCGAACGTTTTAAAATTGACTTCTTTAAGATTTACGCCTCCTGCTGTGACAAATTCTTCTTTAAACGTGCTTTTTCCATCCACATTAAAAATAGCTTCAGTAAGTTGACTTGCTAAAGTTTCTAATTGCGCTTTATTTAAATCTGCCCATCGTGTTTCTTCATCCATATTGGAGGCTAAAACCAATTTATGCCATAGACGTTTTGGAAGTTCAAATTGTGTTGATTTGAAAACTGTTTTTTTTGCTAAGTCCTGCTTCAAGGTTTTTAAAATTCCCAAACACTCTTCAAAAGACTTTTTAATGAAATTTATTTCAATCTGAAATTTGTAATCTCTTTTAGCTAATTCTAAAGCTCCAAAAGCAGATAACTTTAAAATTGATGGTGCACTCACGCCCCAATGGGTAATTAGTAAAGGTCCTTCACTCCATAAATCGGTTTCCAAAATTTTTACTTCAACATGTTGTGCTACAACTCCTGGAATATCTTGTATGCGCTCATCTTTAATATTGAATGTGAATAATGAAGGGACGGGTTGTGAAATTGTATGTCTTAAATCTTCTAAAAGTTTCCAGATTTTAGGATTGCTACCTGTTGCTATCAAAACTTTTTTAGAAGAAAAATCACCTTGAGAGGTTTCTAGATGAAATACTTCATTTTCTTTTGAAATAGACTTCACTGCATGACTATACAATACATCTACATGATGCTTTTCAGCTTCATTTAAAAAACAATTGATAATCGTTTGTGAAGAATTAGTTACCGGAAATATTCTCCCGTCTTCTTCAATCTTAAGTTCAACACCTCGTTTTTCAAACCATCCAATGGTATCGCCCGTCATGAATTGATGAAAAGGTCCTAATAATTCTTTTTCTCCCCGTGGATAATTTTGCACTAATTCTTGAGGAATAAATTCTGCATGCGTGACATTACAGCGCCCACCTCCAGAAACTTTTACTTTGGCAAGTCCATCTTTTCCGCGTTCTAATAAGGCGACTTTTAAACTCGGGTTTTGCTCAGTTATATTTATCGCGGCAAAAAAGCCTGCAGCACCTCCGCCAATAATTATAACGTCTTTATGAATCATAACCTATCGGGGAAATCGGAAATCATCCCATCTACGCCATAAGATTTTATGCGTTCTATAGGGTTTAAGTTATTTACTGTATAGGCGAATACTTTATAATCTTTTTTTAGTTCCTCAACAATCTCTAGGGTCAACATGGTGTAGTCGACATGTATAGCAACAGCTTTTATAGTTTTAGCAAAATTAACAGCAGTATCTATATTCCTCTCGGTTAGAACTGCTAAAGGTATTTTATCGTTTATTTTGTGCACAGTTTCTAATAAATCTTTTTGAAAACTTGAAACCATGATTTTATTATACTCCCAACCCTTTTTATCGATAAAAAACTGTATTAATCTACTCGCCTCCTTTGCAGTATCTTGTCCTTTTAATTCAATATTTAACAAACATTTGTTATCTACAAAAGCTAAAACCTCGGACAAGGTTGGAATTTGGCAATATCCTTTAACCACAACTCGTTTTAATTCTTTGAGCGTATGTTTTGAAACTTCACCAGTACCATTCGTCATTCTATCTAAAGTAAAATCATGAAAGACCACCAATTGTCCAGAAGCACATCTATGGACATCTATATCAATACCATCAACACCTAACGCCAATGCCTTTTTAATAGACTCTAAAGTGTTTTCTGCCATATGGCCTTTGGCTCCTCTATTGCCTATTTTTAAAACAGGTATACTCATTGAAAATGATTTATTAAATTTAATAATATTCTGTGTAAATTTAGCATTATAAATTTTGACTTCCTAAATGAATAAACTTCTAATTTTAATTTTTTTGATTGTTTCTGCTTGCAATACTGGAAATCTAAACGTTATAGCAGACTTGCCAAAGACTTTAAATGAAGTTTCTGGAACTGAAACAACATCAAACATAGACTGGGTTTGGATGCTAAACGATGGTGGCAACGAAGCTAGAATTTATGGTGTAAACAACAAAGGGAATATTAAAAAAGAATTAAAAATTAATGCTCAAAATAATGATTGGGAAGACTTAACATCTGATCAAAATGGCAACTTATACATAGGTGATTTCGGAAATAACAACAATAAACGTAAGAATTTAACTGTATTAAAAATTAGTGTTGATTCTCTAAAAAATAAAAGTAACATTAATATTGACCGTATTTCATTTAAATATCCAAATCAGACAAAATTTCCTCCAAAAAAGAAAAGCATGTATTTTGATTGCGAAGCATTTTTCCATTACAATGATAGTTTATACTTATTTACTAAAAGTCGTGTAAAAAACGATTTTGGTAAAACAAACTTATATAAAATTCCGACAAAAGCAGGACATCATATTGCTGAATTTGTTAGTTCTTTTAACTCTTGTAACGATTTAGGCTGTTGGATTACCTCGGCAGATATTAGTAATGATGGTAAATCTGTCGCCATTCTTTCTCCAAAATCTGTTTATGTATTTACAAACTTCACTAATGATGACTTTTTTAGCGGAACCCTAAAGCAATATGATTTTTCTTTTGAATCACAAAAAGAAGGCGTCTGTTTTAAGGACAACCAAACTTTATATATTACGGACGAAAAAGCGCATGGCAAGGGCGGAAACCTGTATGAGTTTAAATTAGACTAAAATCCAAATCCAACTTTAAAGGCCAAACGTAATCCGTCATCACTATTAAAAGCAGATAAGTTTAATGTTAGAATATCTGCAGCATTTGCAAAAACACCACCACCTATTGAGCTATTCCACATGCTTGAATTAAAGGAGTTACTATTTAAAACCAATTCGTCATCAATCCAAATACGTCCATAATCAAAACCAGCATAAACCCCTATATTTAAAGGAAGTAGTCCTGTTTTAACTGTACGCAAGTTTAAACGTAAATCGGTGTTTTGATAAAATGAATTCTTACCAGAAAAACGTTCGTTTCGATAACCACGTAGCCCATTATTTGCTCCTAAATTTGCCCCTTGATAAAACTCAAAATCATCACCAAAAATAAGATGCGCTTTAGCATGCGTAGCAAAAACAAGCTGACCACTAGGCACTAGTTTATAATCAAATCCAAGTTCTGGTATAAAATAGGCAAATCCTTTTGACTCTTCTAAATTAGAGGTATAACCAAATTTTAAACTGGTTTGCATTCCTAAAGTAGGAAATGCTTCGCTATCTTTATTTTGATAACTATACATAGCCTCAACTCCTACAAAATCTTCCTGATTTTCTTCTCCGTTAGCTACATAAAATGTATTTATATATCGATCACTCGTTTTTTCAACTTCAATGGACTCATAACTTAAACCTAATTTAAAATGCGCGCCTAACTCACCTCTCCAATTTAATGATGGTGCAAATTTTAGTGTACTCAATTTTACACGATTATAGTCTAAATCAAAATTATCCTCGTCATCACTATTTAAGTTAGATGTACTATTTCCAAAACCAAAGAAATTAATAGCATAATTGGGACTTGTATATTTAGCATTCAACCCTAAATTCCATGAACCAATTACATTAGCAAATTCACCATTATATTCAAAATCGAATCCACTTGTAGCAAAATAGTAAGCCCCAGAAAAAGTATGTTGCGAACTAAACGGATTACGTTCAAAACCATAATTGGTAAGCACATTTGTAAATCCCATTTTAAAACCATCATCTGGGTTCGCGCCTAATAATGGCGTAAATTGATTGGTACTATTTTTGGGCTTTGCGTAATCATATATATTTGTTTCATAATCATCTGTTAAGTTTTTGCTCCCTTTATTGGTAGTAAACTCATTTTTCTTAGACTTGTAATCATACATTTTAACTTTCTTTCCATTTTCAATAGTATATGTATCATTATTTTGTCCTCCAACTAGCCTTAATTTAATAAGATTATCTCCCTCTCCAATAACATTAAACACATCATCATCATCTAATCCATATACCCAAATTTCTTTGGTATCTTCTTTATTATATTTCTTTTGATGTAAAACAGTTCCTTTCTTACCATTCTTAATGCGATACGCTGATAGTTTGGTGTTTCCGTTTGGCATACGCTCAATTTCAAACAAATCGTCTTTATCAGTTCCTTTTACTAGTGGCGTTTTATTAAGCGCCTTATAATATATGTTTGCTATTTCTGGGAGATTTTTAAGTCGTGCTTGAAGCACTCGTTTTATCTCTTGAACTGTTTGGTCTTGAACTTCATCCGGAAAGTTCTTAAATGCATTATCAATAATAGCATCAGTCAAGTTCTTTTGAATGAAAGCCACCTGCTCTTCCCATTGTTGTTTTGTGGTTTCATTTAACAACATCATATCTAAAGAAAACGGACTAAAATTAAATCCTTTTACATTTCTAATGTCATCATTAAATCCTTCCATTAGTTTTAAAGGTGGTACAATTCGAGTTGCTAAATTCATTAAAGCACCATCTCCCATTATAGAAAATGCTTGATCTCTATCTCTAGGAATTGGTCTATAAACAACTTTGCCAGACTCTTTAAACTCAGCCCAACGCCATTGGTCAACATGCCTATCCCAATCACCAATTGCCATATCAAATAATCGAGCTCTTAAAAACATCTCGTCATCAACTACATATTTTTCGTCTTTACGCAGCTTCTTCATTAAATCGTTAGTACTTTCAATTTTATTTGAGTTCCCAAAACTATTAAGATTTCCATGACCATCAGATACATGCTCTTCTATCATATATAATTCATCTCCAAAATCTTGGTTAAAACTCGATAAAGCATGTTGTTTTGGAACAAAATATAATACCGGATTGGTATGGTATAAATTAACCGCATCAGATAAATCACCGGTTACAAATGGCGCATAAGGGTGGGATCCTGTATAAAAATCTTGTAATAAACTTTCGGTAGCTGTTCCATCAAACTGCCCTTCGATATACTGATCTTTAAAAGCCATAGCTTGTAGATACACCGTGGCACTTTTTCTGATGGCACGCATAACATAGCGTTTACCATCTTTATTTATAAATTGAAGCGATTTTGATTGGTGTCCACCTCCTTTTCTTGTTGGTGTTAAGCCTCCAAACAGAGTGTCTAAATTAACAGTTGGCACTATTACTTTTGCACCATAATATGTTCTATAACGTTCTCCCCAAATATATTTATAGAAACCACTTTTAACGATTTCTTTTTCAGAATACACTGACGCCGTTTTTTGGTCAGGAAAAGAATCATCATAAGTGGAAATATTATCCACTTTATCTTCTGAAAATACTTCTGTTTGAAAAATAACTTTATCATCTTGAGCTGAATAAAACCGAACAGCTGATGACCCATCTTTAAACACATCTAACCTGGTAAAACCAGAATCGCTTGTAGAAAACTCCCCATTTACATTACGAGTAGCAGTCGATTTTGAGCCAGCACCACTAATAATTTGAGGTAAATTATCTTTAACTAAATACTGCAAACTATGTTCATGTCCAGATACAAAAAGGGCTTTATCATTTTCTTGAGCTAAGGTAACAACACGTTTTTTAAAGGCATTGTACTTTTTGTTTTGCAAATCGGCAGGAGACACTCCACTCGTTTTTCTTAGTATATTTTTTAAGGTTCCTAAAATAGGAATAGGTTTTAAATGAGATACAAAATCATATTGTCCGCCATGAGGCCCATTGGTAAACATTGGATGATGCAAAGCGATAATAGTCGTTTTCCCTCTAGCTTTTTTAATTAAACTTTCTAACTCTTCAAAAAACTTAAATCGTGTTTTAATTTCGCAATCATCATTTATTGTTGGGTGTTTATCCCAGTTTGTTAAATACCATTCAGAATCAATAATAATCATAACGATATCATCTGAGATTTCTACTTTTTCAATTGGGCATCCATTTTCAGGTAAAAATGTATTTTTTCCAAGAGCATCTTCAATGTATTTTTCTTGTCGTTTTAAGCCTTTTAAACCATTACTATACCAATCATGATTTCCAGGAATAAAAATAGCTTCTCCTTTAAAATCTTTTACAGCACTAGTTTGTGCCTTTAACTGATATTCGGCGAAAGCCCTACTCTCATCTTTTTTTCCAGGTAAACCTTTAGGATAAATATTATCACCCAAAAAAATAGCTGTACTGTTTTTTGATGCCTTATTTAATTCAGACTTAAAAGCCTTTAAAGCCTCTGAAGATGATCCTATAGGAGAATTACCTGCATCACCAATTAAATAAAAGGAATGTGCTATTTTTTTATCTGGAAAAGCAGTTTGCTTAATAGTAGCTTTATATTGAGAATTATAAGTTGCACAGGCGTTTAGGGAAATTATAACGACGAACAGAAATGTTATTTTTTGAAACTTCATATTAGGTTAGCTTAATTTTTTAAAGATAATAATTACAATTTTATTTAGTTCCAATTTAATGAACTTCGCTCTTTCCAATAGGATTCTGGAGCTTGTTTTAAAGTTTTTAGCAATTTTAATTCTTCGAGAGTAAGGTTGAAATTTAAAGCTTTTAAGTTTTGTTTTAAATGTGTTTTATTTGAAGCACCACTAAGTACGTAAGTTGGTTGTAAATTGTCCATTATAAAACGTAATGCGATAGCATCAACCCCAACCTCATACTTTTTTGATAACGCTTCTAAAATGTTATACACTTTATTATACTGCTGAAATTTTTCATTTCGAAATATACGTCCGTTAGCTAATGCTTCTTTAATTATAACACATTTACCTTGCTTTAATACGTCGCCTAAAATTGAAAAAGAAGACTGATCAAATACATTATACGTTACTTGAAAACTATCAAACAATTCATCATCATTAACTTTAACTTCTATAGCTGCTTTAATGACTTCTTTTTGGTTTGCGCCACTTGTAGTAATACCAATATGCAATCCTGTTTCTTTTTTTATTTGATATAATTGATTTAGAACAGCTTCATTTTCTAAAATGCCACTTTCAAAAGTCGCTGAATGTACTTGATAGTATTTTAACCTTGGAAGCAACTGTTTTGAAACGTCCCATTGCTCTTCCAACTTCTCAGTAGAATGTTCTTTTACTTCATGTTTTCCATCAAAACCTAACTTCCAATTAGCAACATAAGTATACCCCCATTTTGTACCTAAAACCGCATCATAATGATTATTTACATCATTCCATTCCTGTAAAAAAGCTTCACCTTTACCATAAGATGGTGCTGTATCAAAATATCGAACACCCAACTTATAAGCTTCATTCAATACAGAAAAGGCATTCTTTTTAAAGGCATCTTCAGATTTATCAATAGAATTATCTGTTCTAATATTTATATATTCCGGTCTTCCTATAGCCGCTAAACCTAATCCTATTTGGGTTTTTATCATACTAATGCTTATGGTTGTATATTACTTCGCAGGTTTCGCAAGTATACGTGTTCTCATTTATGGTTATCTTATCTAATTTCCTAGCGACATCTTGTATAAATGTATTATAGGTTCCTGCACTTGGGTTTCCATGCTCTCCTTTCATAAACTTATAGTGCTCGCCTTCCCATTCCTGTCTTCCCCAACAATTTGGACACACACCTTCAGGAGCATTTCCCGTTTCTTTATTTTCTGATTTTCTTTTAAAATAAGCCTTAATATTTTCAATTAAATTCATGATAATTAATTCATTAGTTTTGTTTTAATAATGACTTCACTTTGCCACGTTTTGTGTATTGGACAATTCGATGCGATATCTTTTAATTTTGTTTTTCATCTATATTACCAATAAATTTTAATTTTTACTCATGTGGTTCATATAGTCAGGTTTTTCCATAACTAATCCCATTTCATCAAGATGTTCTATGGAGTGTTAGATGTTTTAACTTGTTTTTATTAGTGTAATTTGAAAATCGTTTTAGCAATACTTCCAATTTTGGATTAATAAAACGTTCACAAAAAGGCTTTTCTGGATTATTATACTAATAATTTTGAATTTGCTCTCGTGAGGCTTTGAATGATTCAAAAGGTAGAACTTCTGTAATCAATTTATTCTCAAATTGATTTTGAAGCGATTCTAATATTTGTTTCGCTTCCTGTTTTTGTTCTTTTGAAAACACATATACCGCAGAACGGTATTTGGTGCGCATGGAATGATTAGATGTGCTTTTATGAGTATGTGAATGAATTTCAATTAGCATTCCCAAAGACATATCTTCAGAATTAAAATGTACAATAACCGCTTCTGAAAAGGTAGTATTATCTCCCGTTGAAGACACAAAACCTTGCTCCACTTTTGAAACACCAACTAAAGATTGAAATACTGCTTCGGTACACCAATGGCAACCGCCTCCGATAGCTATTTTTTGTAAAACTTCCATTACGAACTGCAGGACAACATGGAACACCCTACTTTATCTCTTGCCCAATCGGGCCGTTTCGCAAACCATTTTTGATACTCTAATTGTTCATCATATGGCTTTTTGAGCATTTGAAACAATTCATCTATCAACTTATAATCTCCTTTATCTGCATCATCAATGGCTAATTGCGCCATATAATTTCGTAATACATATTTGGGATTAGTAGTATTCATTTTTTCTTTTCTTTCTTCGTCTGAAAACGTCTCTTTTTTTAATCTGTCAGCATAATTTTCAAACCACTCGTTCCATCGTTTTTGAATGTTTCCAACAACCTCTTCTGTCTTATAAAAGGCATCTTGAATTATTATTAATCCCTTTAAGGCTTCGCTTTTTTTGAAATTACCTAAATTCCTAAAGAAAATAGTCATGTCAGTTTCCGTTGAATGCAAAATATCTTCCAATTCTAGAATTAACTTCTGATCATTTTCATCTTCAATATGTAATCCTAACTTTGAACGCATCATGTTAAGCAAACGGGTTTCGAAATCAGTTTTATATTGATTTAAAACAGCTTCCAAAGGTTCTGCATCTTCAATTAAAGGATACATAGCATTTGCTAATTGTAATAGATTCCACAAACCAATATTGGGTTGATTTCCGTACCGGTAACGTTTATGTTGCCTATCCGTGGTGTTTGGTGTCCAACCATATTCATAACCTTCTAACCAGCCATAAGGCCCATAATCTATGGTTAATCCTAAAATGGACATATTATCGGTATTCATCACGCCATGCACAAATCCAACACGTTGCCAATGGATAATCATATCTAAAGTACGGTTTGAAACTTCCTTAAAAAAGGCGATATATGTTTCTTTTGAAGGCTTTCCTAAACGTGAAAAATGATTTCTTATGGTATAATCAACCAAAGTTTTAAGCGTTTCTTCATCTTGTCTTGCTCCAAAAATTTGATAGCTTCCAAAGCGTAAAAAAGATTCAGCTGTTCTACAAACAATTGCTCCTTTCTCGTAAGCAGAATTACCATCATACATAATATCTCGCAATACTTGGTCTCCAGATAATGCCAAAGACAAGGCTCTAGTTGTAGGAATTCCTAAATGATATATGGCTTCGCTACACAAATACTCACGGACAGAAGATCGCAACACCGCTAAACCATCAGCAGTTCTTGAATATGGTGTTTCTCCAGCACCTTTTAATTGTAATACCCAATTTTTATGGTTGTGCTCAACTTCAAATAAATTTATAGCGCGACCATCGCCCAATTGTCCTGCCCAATTTCCAAATTGATGCCCACCATAACACATGGCATATGGTTTTGTATTAGTTAGCACTTCGTTTCCTGTAAAAACTCTTAAAAAAGCATCACTTTTAGCATCAGCATCAGATAACCCAATATTTTCAAGCATTTCTGGAGATACATGTAACAATTCTGGTTTTGCAGTTTGTTTTGGCAATACATTTGAAAAACACGCTTTAGAAACTTGTCTTCTGGTGTTTTCCAAAATTGGATCTGCAGGTAATTTTTTATTAAACTTATCTTTTATATTTAACTTCATATTAATTTTTCAATCCATTTTTTTAATTCGGTATCTGAAGGATTTCTCAATTTCTTTTCTCCAATAGTTACGATTGGAAAATTAAGTTTTCTGTTTTCGTATAAGCTTCTCAATGCTTCTGTATGAGCTTGATTTAATTCTACATCAAGGAATTGATATTCTAAATTCAAATCCTCTAAATATTCTTTATAATACATAGTTTTATGGCACCTTTCGGTGCCATAAAGTTTAATTTCAGGTTTCATGATTTACATGGTTTTAAGCAACTCAATTGCCGCAACTTGATTCAAATGAAAATCTGAAAATACCACATTGTCATGTTTATCAATAAACAAGAACCAAGGTGTTCCTCCTGTTTGGTAGTTCTTCATGATATTAGAAATAGATTTACCATCATCGCCAGCATCATGCCCAAAAGGTATCATTAAATTATATTGCTTTTGAGTTTCTACCATCTTTTCAAAAGTATTGGAATCATGACCTTCAAAAACAGTTTGAACCGCTAGAAAAGCAACACTCTCATTGCTCTTTAAAGCTTCTACCATTTTTTTTAAATCTGGCAACCCTTTACTATGACATCCTGGACACCAACTTTGAAAACAATAGATAATTTTAAATTTTCCTTTAAAATCTGAAAGTTTTATTGGTTCTGTTTTACTTCCATAGGCATCAATCCAGTTATTGACTTCAAATTCTGGAGCCTTAAACACTTTAACACCTTCTAATTGATTAGACATCTGTTGTCCCTTTCTTTAAATTTAATTTTCATTAATTCTACTTCAATTTATCTGAATGAAGTTTTCTAAGTTTTGCCAATTTTGGATTAATTACAAAACTGCAATATCCTTGTGACTGATTATTTCTATAATAATCTTGATGTTCTTTTTCCGCTTCATAAAAAACAGCTAAAGGACTAATTTCAGTCACAATTGGGTTTTCGTAATACCGCGAAACTTCTTTTGAAACAATTTCAGCTATTTCCTTTTGTAACTCGTTATGATAATAAATCACTGAACGATACTGCGTACCTCGATCTGCACCTTGTTTATTCAACGTTGTAGGATCGTGCGTAGTCATGAATATCGCTAAAATATTTTCATAAGAAATAATATTGGCATCAAACGTAATTTGTACCACTTCGGCATGGCCTGTCAAGCCAGAACATATCTCACGGTATGTGGGATGTCCAGGAACATTACCTCCGGAATACCCCGACACTACTTTTTCAACACCTTTTACTTCTTGAAATACTGCTTCTGTACACCAAAAACAGCCACCACCAACTGTGGCAATTTGTAAATTGTTAGTTCTCATTTGTAACACCTTTCTCTAATTGCATAGATTCTGAATTAATGCAATATCGCAATCCACTAGGCTCAGGACCATCAGGGAAAATATGACCTAAATGCGCATCACAAGTATTACACATAACCTCAACGCGCACCATTCCAAAAGCTCCATCCCTTTCGTATTTAATAGCGTTTTCTTTAATAGGTTGTGTAAAACTTGGCCACCCAGTATCCGATTCAAACTTAATAGAAGAATCAAATAGTGGCGTATCACAACACACGCAATTGTACTTTCCAGCTTCATGAATACTGCAAAGCGCGCCACTGTGAGGTCTTTCTGTTCCTTTAAGTCTTGTAATTCTAAACTGCTCTGGCGTTAACAACTCTTGCCATTCGGCTTCTGATTTTTCAACTCGTTTATCTGGAGTTGGATTTCCTTTCACGGAAAAGTTGATTACTTCTTTCCAAGTTAGCATACTTTTTGTCCTTTCTTTGTTAAATTATTATATGCTTTCAATACTAATCATAAGTCGAAACTATGTTCAAAAACTTACAAGCTTTTATTTTTTGGTATTATTGAAAGCATTAATGAAATTTACGACAAAATATATCGTTATTAATACTTTATTTTAATGTTCTCAAAGTTTAGTATTTTTACTGAAAATACCATTAATATCTATGGACACCTTAACTGATAAAGTTGAAAAATTTGTGATTAATTTTTTAAATGTAAATTTAAATACTTCTTTTGTTTATCATAATCTTACTCACACGCAAAGCGTAGTTAAAAAAACCAATGAGCTCGCTAATCTTTCTAAGTTGAATGACACTGAAAAAGAACAACTTACCATAGCCGCTTGGTTTCATGACACAGGCTTCACTAAATCGATTAAAAACCACGAAGAAGAAAGTGTTACTATAGCTAGTGCCTTTTTAAAAGAACAAAAATATACAGAAACCGATATTAAATCTGTTTGCGATTTGATTCTTGCTACTAAAATCGAGCACGAGCCAAAAAATCAGTTAGAGAAAATAATTAGAGATGCTGATTGTTCTCATATAGGCAGTAAATACTATATAGAAGTATCTGAATTACTTAGGAAAGAGTGGGAACTAAACTGCGATAAAACGTTATCTGAAAACGAATGGTTGGACGAAAATATTAATTTTCTAACTACTAAACATCGTTTTCATACTAGTGAGGCCGCTGCAAATTGGAATAAAAGAAAAGGAAAGAATCTTTCAGAATTACTCACGACTAAGAAAAAAAATAACGAAGAAAGCAAAAAATTAAACCAGAAAAAAGACGAATTAACCTTCAAAAAAAATAAAGTAGAATTACCAGAACGCGGTATTGAAACCATGTTTCGGGTTACCTTAAAAAATCACATGCACCTAAGTAACATTGCTGACACAAAGGCCAATATTCTGCTATCAGTTAATGCTATTATAGTATCTTTAGTATTGTCTAACCTTGTATCTAAACTAGATAATCCTTCTAATGATTATTTAATTTGGCCTACCGTTATTTTTGTTCTATTTACAGTAGTATCAATTATATTATCTATTATGGCCACCCGCCCAAATATAACAAGGGGTAAATTCACTAAAGATGATGTTGCGAATAAAAAAGTAAACCTACTATTCTTTGGAAACTTTCATAAAATGAGCCTTAAGGATTTTGAATGGGCTATGGGCGAAATGATGCAAGACAGGGACTATTTATATTCTTCAATGAAAAAAGATTTATATTTCCTTGGACTTGTTTTAGATAAAAAATATAAAATACTGCGACTAACCTATAGTGTTTTCATGGTAGGCATTATAGTCAGTGTTATTTCTTTTGCTCTAGCATTTCAATATTCAAGTGGTAAAGTTTAAGCCTTAATTTCCTTCATTAAATCATTATAAGTATAAAAGGCTTTATCTTCTTCATTTTTATGATAGAGCACGCTTACACGAATAGCTTTTAGCCCTGTTACTGCTTGTAAATCTTGAAGCTCAACAATCTCTAAATCGGTATCTAAGTAATTCTTAGACTGTAAAAACTTAACATATCTCAAATATTCTCTTTCGTCTTGTTTCTGAGAATAGATAATTGATATTTTACCTTTTTGAGTAACACGTTCTTTGGTGCCTTTTATAAAGGCTTTATCGACTCTTTTTTTAACAATTTCGTAGCGAGCATTATAAGTACCGTCAACATCAAACTGTTTTTCATCCATCCTAAAACTTATAGATAGAGGTTGATTAAACACCAATATCATCGATGCCACATCTAATGATACTGGAAACTCTGATTGCATTTGGTAATATGAATTTTCCATTTCGCACATGACTTGTAATTGCCATAATCTTAAATTATATAAATAAATAGAATTAAAACTATCTTCTTTAGTAATAGATTCGCCTACATACATATTATGCTCTACTCCGTCTGTTTTAAAACGCTCAAAGTAATGCGGATACATTTGTTGCGCTTCTACTTGCTTTCTATCTAAAAGTGATGCCATTTCTTTATTAATCAAAGCAATGGTATCATCATACTGCTTCCTATAATTATAAAGCACATTTACTTTATCATCAATACTATCAAAATACCCTTGAATTTGTTCTTTTAATTCGTCTGTAGTATATAAATGCTTCAATCCAGGTTCTATGTCTTTCTTAAAGAATTCCGAGATTTGCTGCTCGCTATCCACCTGAAAATGCTCTTTCAATCCTTTTAAATATTCATCAATTTGATAGATAAATTGCTCATAAATTGGTAATTCTTCTAATTCTAAAGCACTTTCAAAAATACTTTTTACCGCGGTTAACTGGAGTGTTAAATCCTGTTGCGTTGCCTTATTTCGCGCTTCCGAAGAGCCTTTAATATCGATCTGCCCATAAAGCGGGTAAATATTTTCAAATGCGATCTTTTTAAAACTAGCCTGTTCGCCACTTCTTTCCGCTCTAATAAAATCTTTTGCCTCCTTTTCAAATCGCCAATGAACACTGGGATGAATAGAGGTACATTCTTTTTGAATAATAGCTTCAATTAAATTCTCTTCTTCATTTTTTGAGCGTTCAACAGCCGAAACGATATATGGCATCACATCAATTAATTTATTGGCATTAATACTATTAAGTACTTGAGGTTTATTAGACACTATTTCAATAATACCCAATAAACCATTTTCATTAGCAATTGGAGCAAATATGGCGCTTTTAACCCCTTGCTCATACAGGGCTGTTATATGTGGGGCCCGACCTTTTGCTTTTTTAAATACTTTGTCAACATCTGATACTGAAAAATATTTGTTTTCATTAAGCAATCTATTGTATGACCAACTACATAATGCATCTGCGCAACTTGCACTCTCAGAATTATTAAGTAAAAAGCTTTTCATGCCAATACCATAAACACGCTCAAAAACATTTTCTTCTTGATTATAAATTGAAAACCCGACTTTAATATCATTAATCCCTAAAAGGGATCTAAAAATTTCATTAAACCCTTGCATAAAGCTTTCATCCTTGTCCTTATCTTCTCCTATAAGGCTAGATTTTATGTTAGAGATTGACTGATCATCAGTTACATCAAAAATATTAGAGATTACAAAGCCTTTAAATATGTAGCTATTTGGTGGGAACTTTTCTTTCCAAAGGGCTATGTTTTCGAAATTATCTAATAAATTATCATAATCATCTTGAGTGATTTTAGGCGCTATCTCAGTTGGAATAATCTCACAAAAATCAGCGTTATATAATATTTTGTAATAATGAATTATCCCATTTGCGTCTGGGATTTCATAAAAAAACGGTCTCTTGAAATTTAAATTATACCCATAACAAAAACTTAAAATAATATTACATGCGATAATGTACCTATCATCCTCTGGCATATTCTTTATTTGAAGCTCAAAATTATCGCCTGCTATTTCTAATATATTTTTAAAACGTTCTGAAGAGTTAAAAATTAAATTATGAAAAGGTACTGAAGCGGTTTTAATTTCATTGTTAGTTAAAATTGGAGAAAATGAATCTTGAAGAATTGTATTAATCTCTTTTTCTCTCTTTTCTAATATAGAAACATCGCTGAAACCAGATCGCAATTCCGGGTATGCCTCTGCTATTTTTAATATGCGTCTAGACTTTTCCGAAATAAATTTATCATTACTGTTAGCTAAAGTTTCATAATGCTTAAGTAGCATATTAAAACTTATTTTTAAGTTTAAAGGTGATTCTATATTATCATTAATATCCATGATGTTAGCTTTCTGATCAAACAAAGTTACAAATTATTGTATTAGACGATAATAACTAGACTTCCTAACTACAAATTTGTTACTTCTAGATAAAGGATTCTTATATCTTTTCTAGGAGCAGAATATTAAATTTAGAATCAATAGTAATTTTTCCATCAACTACCTTATTCAAAATACCTGAATATGCATCGCGAAGTGTATCAGCATTTTCAAATACCTTAGAAACATCTAACACTTTTTCTCCAATGGGTAAATCTAAACCAACAACAACTAAATCTTTATAATTACCTTTTGAAAAACTTCTGTAGAACAAATAAGGAGATTCAGAAATCATTTGATGGACACCCGCACCAATAGAAGGATGGTTTGCCCGAAATTGACCTAATTTCTGCCAATGTTCCATAATTGCTTTTGTTCTAGACGTATTTTGAATAGCGTCCCAATTCATAAAAGAGCGCAATGTTGCATCACCTATAGTACCATCAACAACAAGCGATCTTGCTGACTCATCACCATAATATACTTGAGAGGCACCAGGACATAGTAATAATTTAGTAGCGGTTTCAAAAGGCTTTTCTCTTGTGGCATCAAAAGGCTGTCCATCATCATGTGAACTTAAATAGTTTAAAACTCCATATCCTTTTAATCCCGAATTTAGTATATCTGAATATTTTTTAAAAAGCGCTTCTTTCGACATTTGAGCTGCATCCCACTTTACTTCAAAATTAATGAGTCCATTAAATGCACTATCAAAATAGTTCACTTTTTTATCTCCAAAATCGAATGCTTGAGCATTGGAAATACCGTAGTTATAAACCTCACCAACTAAATAGAAATTATTATCATCAAGTACTCTCTCAGGATTATTTTTTTTGAATTGCCCAAAAGCAAAATCACATTGCTTTTTAAATTCTTGCCACACATTTTCTTCTACATGCTTCACTGTATCGACCCGGTAACCATCAATCCCAAATTCAGTGATGTAATCGGTAAGCCATTTCATAATATAAAAACGTGGCGCTCTCGGGTGTCCTGTTCGTTTAAAAAATCCATTTAATTCCACCATTTCCTGCTCATATCGGCCTTCTGCTCTCCATTTTTCAACGAGTTGTACTGGTAACTCAGCAGCTTCATCACTTTCAGTTTTAATATCTGGAAGGTTTTTTACCAATGTACACGTAATTGTATTATCGTAGGATTGATAATTACATTGCGGTTCGGTGCGGACCCAATTCTCTGGCCATATAGGATCTTTATCTGTTACTGGTCCTGTATGATTTATCACTGCATCTAACAACACACGAATACCATGGTTGTGAGCAGCATCAACTAATTCATGCAAATCATCTTTAGTTCCAAAGTTTGGATCTATTGTTGTCCAATCACTAGCCCAATACCCATGAAATCCATAACTTAAACCAGTTCCTTCATCGGTTCCTCCATGAATTTGCTCTACAACAGGTGTCATCCAAATGGCATTGATTCCTAAATCCGTGAAGTAGCCTTCTTTTATCTTTTGTGTAATGCCTTTAATATCTCCACCTTGGAAATCGCGAAGCTTTCCTGTTTCTAAGTTTCTATCAAAATTAGTATCATTAGAATTATCGCCATTATTAAATCGATCCGTTAGCAAGAAATACACATTTGCGCCTTCCCAGACAAAAGGTATTTTTGGTTTTACTTGAGAGTTATTTTTTTTGTCTTCACAATTAAAAAAAACTAAAAACGAGATTACGATTAATAAATACTTCATATTTCTATTTAATTTTTAAGATAAAAGATTCTAAGGCATCTAGCTTTATTTTGATAGTCCCAATACCCTTTTCTACTTTTAAAGTTGAATTGAATTGATTGTATAATTGATCTTCAATCTCTAAAGCCGCATCATCCAACTTCCAAATTTCAATTATACTATTAGGTATTTTCAATTCAAATTCAGTGCCATTATTATCGTCAAAATTTGAAACAATGATGAGCTTTTCATTATCACTCCAACGCACAAAAGACAGAATTTTATCGCTATAACCTCTGACATGCTCACGATTATATAAATGAATATCTTGGTAGTTTCTTGTTAAAGCAGAACTGTTTATTGTGAAATTTAAAAGTCTTTTGTAAAAATCTCTTAAATCCTTTTCTTCACTCGTTAATTGCCCACCATCAAACTGTTTGTTATTAACCCAACGCTGATGTGCTGGAACACCAACATAATCAAAGATTGAAGTTCTGGTAGACGAACCAAATCCGGCGTTTTCAGAACCATCTTCACCGACTTCCTGACCAAAATAAATCATAGTTGGTGCTGTTGTTGATGTTGCCGAAACCACCATAGCAGGCATCCCTTTTTTAGCGTTTCCTGCAAAACCTAGACTAGCTAAACGTTGTTCATCATGGTTTTCTAAAAAGTGAAGCATGTGATGTTCTATGTCTTTTAAATCATCAAAAATTGGGAGAATATGATCTGTTTTACCTTTTCCTTGCATCACACTTTTTATGGTATCATACAATTGGACTTTATCATATAGATAATCCATTTTTCCCTTCTTGATATAATCTCTGTAAAGCGCGGGATTATAAACTTCAGCCAATAAAAAAGCATTCGGATTTTTCATTTTTATAGATGAATTCATAAAACTCCAAAACTCCACGGGTACCATTTCTGCCATATCATAACGAAAGCCATCAACACCCATATCTAACCAATAGAGGGCAATATCTCTAAACATTATCCAAGAATTTGGAACGGTTTTATCTTTCCAGAAGTCAAAATGTTCCTCATAATTTTCATTATCAAACCCTTCAGGAAGATCTTCAAAATCCTTTTTCCCTTCCGGTGAAATTCCATAATTAACTTTTACGGTTTCATACCAATCATTCATATCTGGTTGAGATAATCTTGACCCATTCCCTGTCCATTTTGCTGGTTTTTCAGGAAAATAATCATCCTTAAGGGGATGTTTTTCATTTCCTAGAGGCGAATACCCATTTCCCCAAACAGGCACTTTAAATACTTCATTAGGATTGTAATAAAAGTTATTATTTACGTGATAAACGACAGATATATCATCATCTTCACCAAAATCTCTTATACCTTCTGGCTTTGAAATACTGTGATAGTTTCGCGCCACATGATTTGGCACAATATCAATAATAGCTTTTAAACCAACTTCGTGTGTGCGTTTTATAAGTGCTTGAAATTCCTTTAATCGTTGCTCAACATTTTCTGCCAAATCAGGATTTACATTGTAATAATCTTTAACCGCATAAGGCGATCCTGCGCGCCCTTTAACAATATCGGGGTCGTCACTTGAAATTCCGTATTTAGTATAATCTGTAATCACATCATGATGAGGAATACCTGTATACCAGATATGTGTTACGCCTAAATTTTTTATTTCCTGTAAAGCGCGTTCTGTAAAGTCATTAAACTTTCCAACACCGTTTTCCTCAATCGTTCCCCAAGGTTTGTTTGTAGTATTCGTATTCCCAAATAATCGTGTAAAAACCTGATAAACAACCAGCTTGTTTTCCTCAATTACCTTTATGCTTAATCCTTGTTTTTCTGGTGCTTGTTTTTCTTGAACACAACTTAAACAGAGCATCATTAATACCAAAAAAATGTATTGTACTAATTTCATTCTGATTTTCATTTAAGTAAAACCTACCACCAATTTATAGGTTCAAAACGTGACACATGATATATTTGAATTCATGAAAATTTCAATTAACTTCCTTAATACTTATCGCATAACCACCTCCAGGAACAGATAACTGAGATAATTTTGATTTACTCGTTACCTTTTTTATCTTAATAGTATAGGCTTGCGGGTTGGTTTTGTAATGTGCATCCTTAGCATCGGCATAAATAGTAGCCATGTATGTTTTTCCTTTTTCAAGGAAATTCAATTTGATATTCGAGGTTCTAGAATTATTTCCGTTTACGTTACCAATAAACCAATTGTTACTCGCTTTTTCTTTTCGCGCCACTGTAATATAATGGCCAGGTTCCGCCTCCAAATATAAACTTTCATCCCAATCTATTGCTACATCTTTTATAAATTGAAAGGCGTCCATAAATTGCTCATAATGTTCTGGTAAATCTGCTGCCATTTGCAACGGACTGTACATCGTCACATACAATGCCAATTGATTTGCAATGGTGCTATTTACATGAGAATTATTATTAGGATTAAGTTTACTGATATCCATTTCAAAAATTCCAGGGGTATAATCCATCGGCCCACCAATTAAACGTGTAAATGGCAAAATAGTGACATGATTAGATTTTGAACCACCAAAAGCCTGAAATTCAGTTCCTCTTGCAGATTCATTTCCAATTAAATTAGGGTATGTCCGACAAATACCTGTTGGTCTTACGGCCTCATGCGCATTTACCATGACTTCATAATCCGCTGCTTTTTCTAAAGCATATTGATAATGATTTATAATCCATTGGCTATAATGGTGTTCCCCGCGAGGCATAATATTACCAACGTAACCGCTCTTCACAGCATCGTAACCGTTATCTTTCATAAATTGATAAGCGGTATCCATGTGGCGCTCATAATTTCTTGTCGATCCAGATGTTTCGTGATGCATAATCATTTTAACACCTTTTGACTTTGCATACTTATGAATTTCTTCAACATCAAAATCTGGATATGGTGTTACAAAATCAAAAACATAGTCTTTAGATTTTCCAAACCAATCTTCCCAACCTTCGTTCCAACCTTCTACCAAAACGCCATCAAAACCATGTTCTGAAGCAAAATCGATATAACGTTTTACTTTCGTATTGTTTGCTGCATGAGTCTGGTTAGGTTTCACAGTAGAATAGTCTGTTACACCTAATTGAATTGCAGGTAATTCATCGGTATAAGACCAAGAACTTTTACCGGTAATCATTTCCCACCAAACACCAATATATTTAACTGGCTTTATCCAAGACGTATCTTCTATTTTGCATGGGTCATTCAGGTTTAATGTCATTTTTGAAGTCAAAATATCTCGTGCATCATCACTTACCATAATGGTTCTCCAAGGTGTATTAGATGGTGCTTGCATATATCCTTTATCACCATTTACATCTGGAGTTAACCATGATTCAAAAATCATGCTTTCTTCATCTAAATTGAGATGCATACACGAGTAATTAATTAACGCCGCTTCGTGAAGATTGATATATAACCCATCAGTAGTTTTCATCATTAAAGCAGTTTGCACACCTGTTTTAGAAAATTGTTCTTGCGATGCATTATCAGTGACAGATTTATCAAATTTTTCTCGTATTTCAGATAATTTAGATTCCGTATAATCATATTCTTGAGAATCATAATCTCCCGGTATCCAAAATGCAGTATGATCTCCTGTCATAGCAAATTGGGACCTCTCTTCTTTGATTACGAAATAAATCAAATTCTCTTGTTGCGGAAACTCATAACGAAAACCTAAACCTTCATTAAATAATCTAAAACGGATAATAACAATTCTATTGGTTTTGTTTTGTTTTAGGCTAACCGCTAATTCATTATAATGATTTCGTATTTCTTTTTCCTCTCCCCAAACTGGTGTCCAAGTATCATCAAAAGTTGAATTCTCAGTTTTAAGAATCGCAAAGTCATTCAATAATGATTTTTTATCATCTTTTAGCTCCAACCCTAAATGACTTGGCTTTATAACATCTTTATTTTTATAGGATAATTCATAAGTAGGTGTACCATCATTTTCTAAAGAAAATGTCATAGTTAATTCACTATTAGGTGATTTCAATTCTTGTGAATTAGCAAGATTGAAAACTGATAATAATACAGTAAAACTTAATATATATAGAAATTTCATCTTATTTATTTTAGCACTATAATTGATTCAGAACCTTAATTAGCTTTCAGCTTTTAATACTTTATTTTCTAACGACAATGGTTTGTTATTCACAAGAATTTCAAGATCATCACCACTTAGTATTTCAAAATGTGTCTGCTCTTGAGTAACTTTAACCTTTATAATATGGTTTCTAAAGTTTACTTTAAATGAATAGCCTTTCCATTGGTTAGGAATTTTTGGAGTAAATGATAGCCTATTACCTTTAATTCTCATACCACCAAAACCTTCAACAATACTCATCCAGGTTCCCGCCATAGAGGTAATATGCAAACCTTCATGTACTTCATTATTGTAATCATCTAAATCTAATCTAGAAGTACGCAAATAGAAGGTATACGCTTGCTCCATTCTATCTAATTTAGTTGCTTGAATACTATGAACACAAGGTGATAATGAACTTTCATGAACTGTAAATGGTTCATAAAAATTAAAATGACGTTCTAATACTTCAGTAGAAAATTGGTCTTCAAAAAAGTAGAAGCCTTGTAAAACATCGGCTTGTTTTATATATGGTGAACGCAGGATTCTATCCCAACTCCATTTTTGATTGATAGGCCTCTGTGTTTTTGGTAAATCTTCAACGGTAATCAACTCTTTATCCAAAAACCCATCTTGTTGTAAATATACTTGATGCTCTTCTGAATATGGAAAATACATGTTATCTGCAACCGCTTTCCATAATGCTAATTCTTTCTTAGATACTTTTACTTTTTTGGTAATTCTTGAAAAGTCTGAAGCATATTCGTTTTCAATTTTTTCAATTTGCTCAAGCGTATAATCAATACACCATTTTGCTAAATAGTTCGTGTACCAATTATTATTTACGTTATTCTCATATTCATTTGGCCCAGTTACACCAAGAATAACATACTGGTTTTTGTCTTTGGAAAATGTGGCACGCTGTTGCCAAAAACGAGCAATTCCAATTAAAACTTCTAGTCCTTTTTCTGGAATATAACTGTAATCTCCTGTATAGCGGTAATAGTTGTAAATAGCGAATGCTATGGCTCCATTTCTATGAATTTCTTCAAAAGTAATTTCCCATTCATTGTGACATTCCTCACCATTCATAGTGACCATAGGATATAAAGCTGCACCGTCAGTAAACCCTAATTTTTGAGCATTTTCAATGGCTTTTTCTAAATGATTATAACGGTACTCTAAAAGTGCTCTGGCTACCTTTTGGTCTTTAGTCGCCATATAAAAAGGAATGCAATAAGCTTCAGTATCCCAGTAGGTACTTCCTCCATATTTCTCACCCGTGAACCCTTTAGGCCCAATATTTAATCTTGAATCTTTACCTAAATAAGTTTGGTTTAATTGGAAAATATTAAATCGAATTCCTTGTTGTGCTTTTATATCACCTTCAATAGTAATATCAGCCATTTCCCAAATAGTTGCCCAAGCTTGTTTTTGCTCTTCAAGCAATTGATTAAACCCTTTTTTAGTTGCAGTTTTTAGAACTTCTTTTGCCCTTTCAATTAATTTCGATTTGTCATGATTTCTATCTACTGTATATCCTCCAAATTTTTGAATATAATACGTATCTCCTTTTTTTACTGGGTATGCATAACTAAATGACATATAATTTGAATCAGCTTTTATCCCCGGCTCAACCATTATGGGCTTATCCGAAACAAAAACTTTCGACTCCATGAATGTACAGGTACAGAAATCTGTTTTCATCGTTTTAGCTTCAATAAAAGCTTGATTATTTACATGACTTACATCGGTTGTATCCCAAAACTTATCATCCCAATTGGTGTCTTCATTTGTAATACCAGAATCTAAATACGGTTGAAATATTATTTCAGCATCTTTATTTACTGGTTTTATTTCATATTTAATAGTTCCAACTTCATCTAAATCTAAGCTTAAAAACCGTTTTACAGATACCTCAACCTGAACATCATTTGACAAAGTTGCTATAAAATATCTAGACAACCAGCCTTCTTTCATATTGAGTTCGCGCTTGAAACTATCAACAGATTTACAAGTGTTTAAATCCAATGGCTCACCATCAACTATAACGTTAATCCCAATCCAGTTTGGCGCATTTAATACTTTAGCAAAATATTCTGGATAGCCATTTTTCCACCACCCTACACGTGTCTTATCAGGGTAGTAAACCCCAGCAATATAGCTTCCTTGAAACGTTTCACCTGAATAGTGTTCTTCAAAATTGGCACGTTGCCCCATCGCACCGTTACCAATACTAAATAAACTCTCTGAAGATTTTACACGACTCGCATCAAAACCTTCTTCGATGATGGACCAATTATCTGGTTTTATATAATCCTGGTTCATTTTATTTATGATGATAGATAATAGACATTATATCGCTTAGCTGTTAGACTTTACTATTTAATAACTCCATTTCTCGATTATTATTTTTTTTTTAAAAGCATAAATACTATTTATTATCTATGCTCTATCGCTTTTGTTCTTTTTACCAATCCTTTGACAAAATCGTCAGAAATTTCAGTTAAATTCTCAAAATTAAAATCGGCTTCATGAAGTATTTTTTCATCTCCAACTCCGATTGATATCATATTTGCTTTATTTGCAGCTTCAACACCTGCAATAGCATCTTCAAAAACAACACAATGTTCTGGTTGTAAATTCAATTTTTTTGCTCCAATTAAAAAGACTTCTGGATCTGGCTTAGCTTTAGAAACACTGTTCCCATCTACAATACCAGCAAATCTTTCAAAAAGGTTAACCTGTTTTAAAATTAATGGCGCGTTCTTACTGGCAGAACCTAAAACGTATTTAATACCCAAATTGTCCAAAGTATCTAAAAGTTCATTTACTCCTGGCAGAATTTCTTCAGACCCCATTTTGTTGATATATTCAAGATAATGGCTATTCTTACTGATAAGATATTCTTGTTTCTTTTCATCGGAAATTTCCACTTTCCCAATATCTAAAAGAATCTCTAAAGACCTTACACGACTAACACCTTTCAGAAGTTCATTATGCGCTTCGGTAAACTCAAAACCTAAATGATCTGCAAGGTCTTTCCATGCTAAAAAATGATATTTAGCAGTGTCTACAATAACACCATCTAAATCGAATATGACTCCTATTTTCTTCATTTATTATGATTGAATTACATCGTGAACATCTTTTACTTTATAGACTAAAGACGCCACAATTAAAAAAACTAATTCCACTCATTATTAAGCAATATATTGTATGATTTCCATAAGCATGTTTCACAAGTGCCCTACCAATTAAGCCGCTAATAATTTGAGGGATTACTTTTAAAAAAGTTAATTATCCCAAATTTATCAGATAATTAAAGTCAATACTGTGTTAACAATTTAAATCAAAAACTTCTTTAGCTTTCTTTAAAATAGTTGTTTTACTCCCTAAATTTACAATCCGTGTATTACACTTTTTAAAGATTTGATAAAAAACACTCATTTTTTTTAACGAAAACGTTTTAGTAAATCGATATTTCTGTTAAAACCGAAACGTTTTATACTCATCTGAGTTTCAAGCTTAAAATTAAGAAAGTGAAATCTGTTAATGTTAACCACAGTAAAAAGCTTGTTTTTAAATTATATGTATTTAATATATAACCTAAAAAATGGAGGACTTCATAAAGATTTAGTTTAGTTTTTTTAATCAAAAAAGCTTCTCAATTCCTATTTGGAACATGAGAAGCTTTTTACTTTTTAAAAGACAACAGTATTCTAGCTATTCCCTTTTTTATAGTCTTCTAAAAATTTAGCTAAACCAATATCAGTTAAAGGATGTTTTAATAAGCCTTTTATTGATGATAACGGCCCAGTCATAACATCGCTACCTAATTTAGCACAATCTATTACGTGCATCGTATGGCGCACTGATGCCGCTAAAATTTGAGTTTCAAAACCGTAATTATCATAAATCTGTCTTATTTCAGCAATTAGGTTTAAACCATCTGTTGAGATATCATCTAATCTCCCAATAAATGGTGACACATAAGTTGCTCCTGCTTTAGCTGCTAAAAGAGCTTGTCCAGCAGAAAAAACCAAGGTTACGTTAGTCTTAATTCCTTTATCTGAAAAGTATTTACAGGCTTTAATACCATCAGCAATTATTGGTAATTTCACAACAATCTGAGGGTTTAAAGCAGCAAGTGCTTCACCTTCTCTAACCATTCCTTCAAAATCTGTTGAAATCACTTCTGCACTAACATCTCCTTCAACTAAATCACAGATTTTCTTGTAATGCCCAATAATATTGGCTTCACCCGTAATACCTTCTTTAGCCATTAAAGATGGATTTGTTGTTACACCATCTAAAACACCTAAAGCTTGTGCTTCTGCAATATCATCAAGGTTTGCTGTATCTATAAAAAATTTCATTTGTTTGTTTTTATTGTTATTTATCTGTCGAATATAATTTGCATGTAATCATTTCAATTCATATTGAAAATCTTGTCATGCTTATTTTATTAAAACGTTTGTATTTAAATATTCCATTACATTTTGGCTCACTTGTTCTCCAGTAAAACCAAATTTTTCATCTAATACGCTTGCTGGTGCTGAGTACCCAAAATGGTCAACTCCAAAAACTTTACCGTTATCTCCAACAAGACCTTCTAAATTAACAGGTAATCCTGCTGTTAAACCATATAAAGGTTTATTCTTAGGAATAACACTTTCTTGATATGCTTTAGATTGTTGTCTAAATACGCCTTCTGAAATAATGGAAGCAATATTTACTTTTAACCCTTCTTTTTCTTCAAGCAATTTAGCCGCTTCAACTAAAGTTGAAACTTCTGATCCATTAGCAATTAAAACAATATCTGGATTCTCTACTTCTTTAACTAAATACCCACCTTTTTCAGCTGCTAAAGCTTCTTGATATCTTGACTCACCTTGTGCAGGAATATCTTTGATACCTTGTCTTGATAAAATTAATCCTGATGGTGTATTTGTATTTTCTAAAGCCATTTTCCAAGCTACACTCGTTTCTGCTGAATCTGCTGGACGCATTGCCAAGAAACTATTTTTACCGCTATGGTTTTTAAGCTTCTCTAATAATCTTATTTGTGCTTCTTGCTCAATTGGCTGGTGAGTTGGTCCATCTTCACCTACTCTAAAGGCATCATGTGTCCAAACATATTTCACACCTAATTCTTGAATACCACTCAAGCGAATGGCCGGTTTCATGTAATCTGAAAACACAAAGAATGTTGCTACTACAGGTATAATTCCGCCGTGTAAAGCAATACCATTAGCAATACAAGCCATTGTTAATTCTGCAACTCCCGCTTGTAAAAACGATCCACTAAAATCTCCTTTTTGTAATGCCGATGATTTCTTTAAGAACCCATCCGTTTTATCACTATTAGATAAATCGGCAGAAGACACAATCATATTTTCTACATTTTCAGCTAAATATCCTAAAACATTAGATGAGGCAACTCTGGTGGCTAAACCAGTTTTATGTTCGATCGATTCAAAATCTAAATCCGGAAGTTCGCCTGATAAGAAGAAATCTAATTTATCTGCAAGTACTTTATTATTTTTTTTCCAAGTATTAATTTCAGATTTCTTTTCTGCAGCTTGGGATGTTTTCTTTTTTAATAAGTCTGTATAGAAATCACTTACTTCTCCATAAATATCAAAAGGATTTTCAACACTCGCACCTAAATTCAATAATGTTTTTTCGTAATCTGCTCCTGTAGCTCCAATAGGCTGACCGTGCAATTCACAATACCCTTCAAACATGCTACCATCTGCAGTAACGCAACCTTTACCCATTATGGTTTTACCTATAATAAGAGTTGGTCTTTCAGTTTCATTATTAGCATCAGTTAAAGCTTGTCTGATTTCATCATGATTATGTGCATCAATGGTAACTACTTTCCAGCCCCACGCTTCATACTTCATAGCCGTATTTTCACTAGTTACCTCATCGGTAGATGTAGATAATTGTATATCATTAGAATCAAAGAACATAATAAAGTTACTTAATCCTAAATGACCTGCAATTCTACCAGCACCTTGAGAGATTTCCTCTTGAATACCTCCATCTGAAATAAAACCATATACTTTATGATTCATCCAATCTCCAAATCTTGCTTGTAAAAACTTAGCCGCAATTGCCGCTCCAACACCCATAGTATGACCTTGTCCCAATGGACCAGATGTGTTTTCTATTCCTCTAGCAACATCAACCTCTGGATGACCTGGTGTAATGGAGCCCCATTGTCTGAAGTTTGCTAAATCATCTTTAGCATAGTTCCCTAAAAGATAGTACTGAGCATACATTAAAGTAGATAAATGACCCGCATCCATGTAGAAACGATCTCTAAATGCCCAAGTCATATCTGAAGGATCATAATTAAAAAATTCTGAATACAGAATGTGCATAAAATCTGCACCTCCCATAGGACCACCTGGGTGACCCGATTTTGCTTTTTCTACCATAGCTACAGCTAATGCTCTAATATTATCTGCTGCTTGTTGATCAATTTGTTTGTTCATTTTTTTAATTGTGATTTATATTTAATGGCTTTAAAACGTGATATTTAGTAGAATAAAAATCTTCCAAAAAATACATTTTTTGCAAATATATAATCTTTAAGTTGTTAGGGATTAAGAAATGCCAAAATAATTTAATAACACCTGTTAACATCTCTCTATAAAGGCCATTTATCGAATGATAAATAGTACAAATAAAAAAGCCAACTCATATAAGTCGGCTTTTTGTGCGGGAGAAGTACTTCTCCTCCAACCAATTCTTGAACTTTCGCAAGAATATCAACCAGATTAATAAGTGTATCCAATTCTGAATGATGACAACTGATAAAGGTTTCATCTTGTTCAATTGGCTGTGCTTTACACAAGCCAATCATAAAGTAAACACCCAAGGTGAATATAATTATTTGACTTTTTTTAAGATTCATAATTTTTAAAAACTCATCCTTTGCATTTTTATTTTTCCAAATTTTCTATTCAATAGCATGTACATACCCATCAGCGGCTAATACATATACTTTATCTCTATAGATACATAAAGTAGATTCTTCTACACGATGTCCCAATTTAAAAATCCAATGTGGTTTTCCTGTTTTTTGATCTAAACAGTAAAAGAAAGGCGTATTTCCTGAGGCGATATAAACACGTCCACTAGCCAAAGCAGGGGCAGACAAACCTCCACCATCTGGAAAGGTCCAATTCACTGCAGCTGTTACGGGGTCTACGCTATACACTCTACTCGATACAGGAATACCACGTAATCCAGCTCCAACGCGCGCTGTAAAAAAAGCAACACCATCGGTAAAAGCGGGACTCGCATTAAAGCCAGAATGCACGCCTTTTTCTTCATCATTTGTGTTTCCCCTATTCAAAAGTTTTCCCGTTTTGCCATCAAAATAACTAAAAATATTCTTGCTACTTGGTAAATATATCTTTCCGTCTTTGGCTATTAAAGTCCCAGAATCGAGATGAATCCCATTATTTTTCCAAATAATTTCTCCTGTTTTCTTATCGAAAGCATATAAAGATCCACTCCATGAACCAAAATAAACTAAGTCACCATCTATAGCGGGTTCTGCAGGTACCGATTTTATGGTTGGGTACATCCAAACAATATGACCCGTTTTAGCATCTAAACAAACCGCATAGCCGTTAACCGTTGGAATATAAACCAATCCGTCATCTACGGCGGCAGAACCCCAAACCCAGCCTCCGGGGATTGTTTGTTTCCAGACCAATTCACCTGTTTCGGCATCTAAACAATAGAAAAAACGTTCTCCACCTTGTTGACCAGCATATACTTTTCCATCTGCAATGGCAGCTCCTACCGAAATAGCGCCTCCCATTTCAAACTTCCAGTTTTCTTTTCCCGTATCTGCATCTACAGAATATAGAAAACCACTTGGTGTTCCAAATACAAGTTTACCATCTGCCGCTGTTGGTTTACTTTGATAAAATGTACCCCCAGACAATTGATCTGTAAAAATACGTTCGCCTTGCTCATTTTCAAATCCACATAGAATGCTTTTTTCCCATAGCATTTTACCTTTATTTCCTAAACAATACATCATAAGATTACTGTCAGTAATTAATAGTTCTTCGCCATTGCTAACTAAATCGGCATAGATAGCATGCGTGCTTATTTTTTTTGTCCACTTCACTTTTCCTTTGTGGTTTACATTGTATAACTGACCACTAATAGTTGCAAAATAAATGTCATTATCGTTAACAATCGGGCTTGAACGAATCCAATCGTCGGTTTTAACTTTCCATAGTAATTTTCCGGTAGTGGCATCCAAACAATAAAAATTCTTTTCGGCAGATCCAACATAGATTTTGTTATTTTTTATAACGGGCACCGTGAAATGTTTACGTGCGCCTTTTTCAGGGTTCGGCACTTTAAACTCCCATTGTAATTCTCCATCAGCTTCTTTTAAACAATACACACTTCCTCCGTTTGCGCCAAAAAAGACTTTGCCATCTTCAATGGCTACAGCTGTATTAACAGATCCTTTGGTTTTAAAATTCCATGCAACCCGAACTCCTTTTAGATTTAGTGCATACACATACCCTTCCATAGTTCCTTGAAACACCTTATCGCCAGAAATAACAGGTTCTGCCAAAGCATCAATATTGCCCACATTAAAATCCCAAAATTTCTTCTTATTTTGAGAATCGGCGCATATTAACCTGTTTAGTGGTTGACAGATCGCCGGAGTACCATAAATATCATGAACTCCGAAAGGATACACCACATACTCTTCATTACCAGTTACGGCGGCATAACGGGTTCGGTAATCTACATGACCCGCATAACGACGTGCTTCCGTTTTTCCAGTTTCTTTATTTAAATATACGAGGTTACGTGCTTGACCTTCGTTTCCGCCGTGTGAATTGATTTCCCTAAGAACAACCTGATTGTTTATCAATAAGGGGGTTGAGGCTATTCCAGGGTATTTATAAATACCAAACAAAGGATGCTCTTGTGATGATTTCCAAATCTCCTTTCCTGTTTTTAAATCCAAACAAAAAGAGGTTGCTCTCATACCTGGTGACGCCACATAAACACGGTCACCTTCAATTACCGGTCGGGCATACCAACCCAAACCAACTGGGAATTTCCATTTTTCGCGTCCATAACTTGGTCCTGGCGCAGTGGTCGCTCCATTATTGTGTTTGTTGGCCTGAAACATGGGCCAATCGGCTGACATATCACCACCTGTTACTTTAGTTTCTCCTTCAAAAGGATTGAAAATTGGTCCGTTATCGGTTAATTCTTTCTGAATTTTTTCCATGTGTTCAAAACCTTCATCAACGGTTGCACACATTTTAACCATCGCTTCTATATATTCTTTACTTTGTTTATCATCAGCAATAGATTTTGATTTTTCGTGCCCCGTTTTCATTTCAAAAAACGATTTAGATTTATTAACCACACGTTCTAATTGATAGTATTTCTTATCAATATCGTAAAACGAAACCGTATTTGCTCCTTGTTGTTGCAATGCGCCAAGCCACATATAAAGCATCAAATGATGTTCTCTGAAATTTGATTGCGTGGTTTTATCTTTTTTCACTTCTGCTATGACGCTGTCAATATCAGAATCACAACTAATTAATTTTTGTGCGACCAATTTGTTAGAAAATAGGAGTACTATACATATTAAGAACGTCCATATTTGTTTATTCATTTTATTGTTTTTTAAGTTTTGGTTTACAATCGTTTTCACAGTCTCTTAAATTTTTATTTTCAATTATAATTATTACTCCAAAGCAAATGCAACCAAACCTTTTATGGACACAAACATCATATATAGATTAAAGAGTAGTGTACATCCTTTGTTTAAACAAAGAACCAAAACAGACAAAACGAAAAGATTGTAAAAAATAGTTTTCATTATAAATAGTCTTCAAATTTCATTAATAGAGATGATCAAAAAATGTATAATAACTTTCTTGGTTCATTTTATGCGCTAAAAAACATAGTTCTACCATATGATAATCTCCCCACATACTTGATTCATTGGCGGGTACTTTTTGACCTTCTGGAATATGATCCCAACCATTTGGCCAATGGTATACTGAATGTTTTAGAATTCCCTGATGCGCTGGTTCTACGGCAAGATAAGCATTGGTTAATAAAGTCCGTAATGTTGTGAATCCTGCTTGCTCGTATTTTTTAGCTGCTGTTGGGTCACTTTCTTTTAACAAATTTGAAAGTCGTAATAAGCCTTGTGCTCCTATGGCTGCTGCAGAACTATCAATTGGTTCAAAATCATTGTGTATTTCAGCTTTTCTATCTTGGTATTTTCCTAAATGATGCAGATTAGGTGCACCCGTATCCCAATAAGGAATACCATCTGATGACGTATTTTCAATATAAAAATCACAGGTAGCTTTCGCCGCTTTTAAGAAACTAGCTTTTACTTCTTCTATGCCTTCATAATCTACTGAATCTTCATTTAGATATTCTAAAAATTCGGGGAATCCGACCATCGCCCAAGCCAGTCCTCTGGTCCAAGTAGTAAATCCTGAAAAGCCTTGTTGAGAATTCGGACAACGGTAATTTCCATCATTCGTATTAAAAATGGATTCGTGTGCTACGCGTCCCCAAGTATCATAGGTATCTCTTCCTTCGCCATAAAAAACGGCATATTTTGCCGTCGTCATTCCATGGATTACTGCTCTTTGAAGTAAATCTATTTGTTTGTCGTTTTCATCTAACAATCGATGTCCGAGTTTATGAGCAGCCAACAATATTCTTGTGGTTCTAATGGTGTCTATAAACAACGAATGAGGTCCATTAAAAGAATATATAAATCCCCCATCTTTTACATCTGTCCATCGTTTTGATTGGATAGAACCTGACATAGAAATAGCCAATTTATAAAAGTCTTTTTCTTCTTTACTTGCCTCCAAAATATTCTGATTGGACATACGCAATAAATTACCGTAAGTGCTTAAATTATTAAATCCGTGATCGTGCACCCCAAAATGACTCAAATGATGTGCCATATTAGAAACCGTTTTTTCTTTTCCAAGTGCTAGCATGTCTTTATCTCCAGTAGCCTCAGCAATTAGCAAGGGAATTCCAAATTGAAATCCTTGAGTCCATTCTGTCCAACCTCTCGTTGTATATTCTCCATTTATGGTAAATACAGGAGCGCCTTGTGAGGCATCGTATTTTTTGTTTAGGATTTCAACCTTCGTTTTAGCCAAATCCCAAAAATTCTTTAGCGATTCATTTAGATCAGAACCTTTGATATGTGAATCTATAATCATGTTGTGTTTTTTATTTAATTGTCTTGTTGTGCTATTTTTACTGCCAATACATCAAAATCAACATCTGACCCTGAAGTTGTTCTTGTAGCATCCATCACTGCCGATTTTGCCAAAGCATAAGCAATTGGTTTCATTTCTA